>DASZDV010000491.1:0-21349 GCA_035941575.1 Pyrinomonadaceae bacterium | reverse complement strand
AAGCGAGTCAATCCCGGTCAATACAAACCGGAGAATGGTGCGCAGTATCCACGCAACGAGTTTGGCAATTCACTGTTGCAGATCGCGCAGTTGATCAAGGCGGGCGTCGGTTTGGAAGTCGCCTTCACTGAAGCGAAGGGTTGGGACACACACGTCAATCAGGGCGACGCGCGCGGGCAATTGGCGAACCTGTTGCTGCAATTCAGCTCTGGGATCGCTGCGTTGTATCAGGACCTGGGCCAACGCATGGACGACGTCGTGGTGTTAACGATGTCGGAGTTTGGACGAACCGTAAGAGAGAATGGCAATCGTGGCACGGATCACGGACACGCGAACGCGATGTTTGTCGTGGGCAACAGCGTCCGTGGCGGCCAGGTTTACGGAAAGTGGCCCGGACTCAAGACCGATCAGCTTTACGAAGAGCGTGACCTCGCGCTGACAACCGACTTTCGTGACGTGTTTGCTGAGGTTGCTACGCGCCATCTCGGCGGCACGGATTTGAAATCGGTGTTTCCGGGTTACGGTGTAAACGCGTCGAAGTTCAAAGGCTTTCTCGGCTGAACAAGCCACGAAGAGGGAGCCCACAAAGAAGCACAAAAAGCACAAACGAATTTAGAAAGGGCTTGGTTCTCTCACGCGCCCTTGTGCTTTTTGTGCCTCTTTGTGGCAACCCGGCTTCGAGGTTTGTGCCGTTTGTGTCTTACAATCGGCAGCACGATATGAAGCCGCGCGTCCTGCGTTACGATTCATTACCCTCCACGAACAACGAAGTAGCCCGTCTTGCTTTTGAGGGCGCCGAAGAAGGCGTCGCCGTTGTCGCCGACGAACAGACGGCTGGCCGCGGACGTTTGCAGCGGACGTGGTCGTCGCCGAAAGGCGCCGGTTTATACTTCAGCATTTTGTTGCGACCTGCATTACCTGCCGAGCGGT
This sequence comes from Pyrinomonadaceae bacterium, assembly GCA_035941575.1. Lineage (GTDB taxonomy): Bacteria > Acidobacteriota > Blastocatellia > Pyrinomonadales > Pyrinomonadaceae > PSRF01. The sequence goes on along the minus strand of DASZDV010000491.1, from coordinate 20,419 downwards.
GGCCGCTCATTACTTTCGTTGCAGCGTTGGCGACTGGCGACGCGTTGCGCGAGGCGGCAGGAGTTCAAACCGATATTAAGTGGCCAAACGATCTTCTCGCCGGTGAGCGAAAGATCTGCGGCATACTCGCAGAAGCGACTGAAACACCAACAGGACGCGCCGTCGTAGTTGGAATCGGCGTCAACCTCACTGACGATGCGTTTCCACAAGAGCTGATAAATCTCGCGACGTCAGTGGCAAAAGAATCAGGCCGCAAACCCGAACGCGAGACAATACTCAAGTCGCTCTTAAGCGCCCTATCGCGCTGGTATTCGCTGTTGCATCAGATAGACGGCGCGGAAAAGATTGTGGCCGCGTGGACCAGCCGATCGTCGTACGCATCGGGAAGGATGGTCCAGGTCACGAATGGTGAGGAAGTTTTGCAAGGCATTACTCGTGGTGTGGAAAACGACGGCGCACTGCGGCTCGAGACCAAGCGCGGCGTAGAATTGATCAGGGCTGGTGATGTAACCAGTGTTCGGCCTGCGACGATGAATGCGTGAACCAATGCGAATCGTTTTGAACACCTTCGGATCGTTTGGCGATGTACATCCGTACATGGCAATAGGAATGGAGTTGCAATCGCGCGGTCATGTGGCGGTTATCGCGACGATGGATGGTTATCGCGAAAAGGTTGAGGACGTTGGTTTAGAGTTTGCGCCGGTTCGTCCAAACATATCGCAACCGCAGGATCAGAACAGTGACGTGATCAATCGGATCATGGAACCAAAGACCGGCGGCCGGTTTTTGATGGATGAGATCATCTTTCCGGCGGTGCGTGAGAGTTACGAAGACTTGATCGCCGCAGTAGCCGGCGCCGATCTGCTCGTAACTCATCCTGCCGCTCCTGCTGGTCCACTCGTCGGAAGAAAGCTCGGCATGCCGTGGGTTTCAACGGTACTGGCGCCGCTTTCGTTTTTCTCTGCATACGATTTTCCCGTGCCGCCATATTGGCAGTGGGCCCATAAGATAACCCTGCTTGGTCCGCGTTTTCTGAGATTGTTTCTCGACGCTGTGAAGAGCACCTATAAGGCGCAACCGGTAACCGATCTCAGAAACGAACTGGAGCTGAGGGACTACGGCCATCCGATGTTTGAAGGGCAACACTCGCCGACGCTTGTGCTGGCGAGTGTTGCCCTTCAAACATCGGATGGCCGTAGTTTGAAGGGCAACACTCGCCGACGCTTGTGCTGGCGTTGTTCTCGCAGATTTTTGGCCAACCGCAACCCGACTGGCCACCGCAGACTGAAGTGACCGGATTCTGTTTTTACGATGGACGCGATCATTCACCGATGCCGGTTGAGCTCGCGCGATTTTTTGATGATGGACCACCACCGATCGTCTTTACGCTGGGTTCGTCCGCCGTTTGGGTTGCGCGCGACTTCTTTGCGCAAAGTATCGACGCGGCAAAGCGCCTGGGCCAACGCGCCGTTCTACTCGTGGGCGACGAACGAAACCGTCCGGCGACGTTACCGCCGGGGATGATCGCCGTTGATTGGGCGCCGTACGAATCGCTGCTGCCGCGTGCAAGTGTTGTGGTCCATCATGGTGGCGTTGGCACGACCGCGCAGGGATTGCTTTCAGGTGTCCCGACGTTGATCGTTCCGTTCGCGTTTGATCAGTCAGACAACGCCGAACATGCACGCCGTCTCGGCACCAGCCGCACCGTTTATCGAAACGCGTACCGTGCGCCGCGTGTCACAAACGAATTGCGCGAGCTGCTCGAGCGGCCGGCATATGCCGAGAACGCGCGTGCAGTCAGTCAGCAATTGAAACGGGAGAACGGCCCGGCGCGAGCCGCAGATCTAATCGAACGCGTGCTCGGGCCAACACCGGCTCGCGATGAGGAACTTGTCTATGCTTCTGGCGATTGACGCGGGCAACAGCAACGTCACACTTGCGGTTTTCGAGGGAAAAGAACTGCTGGCCCACTGGCGTTTGACGACTGACGTTGCGCGAACCAGCGATGAATACGGTTCCGCTGTGCGCAGCCTGTTTCAACTTGCCGAGATCGACTTGCGGAATCTTCAAGCGATCGTGATCGCTTCGGTCGTGCCGGCATTAAACCTCACGCTGGAACGAATGGCTGAAGCGTATTTCAAACTGACGCCGCTGTTTGTGGACCACAATACGCGTACTGGTTTGAAAATAGTCTACGACCAGCCTTCAGATCTCGGCGCCGACAGGATTGTTGACGCGGCTGCCGCGGTAGCGAAGTATGGCGCGCCCTGCATTGTCGTTGATTTCGGCACAGCGACAACGTTCAATGCGATCAATTCAGCGGGAGAGTTTGTGGGCGGCGCGATCAGTCCGGGGTTGATGACGTGCAGCGAAGCGTTGTTTTCACGCGCGGCGAAACTTCCGCGTGTTGAATTCAAACAACCGCCGGGCGTGATCGGTTCGTCAACTGTGGCCGCGATGCAGGCGGGGCTTTATTACGGTTATGCCGGGCTCGTCGATGCGGTGCTGAAACGGATGATCGAGGAACTTGCAGCGACACCGCGCGTGATTGCGACAGGTGGTTTGGCTCACACGATTGCACCTGCGTCGCAGTACATCGGAGAAGTGGACGACACGCTAACACTCGAGGGCTTGCGCCTCGTTTATGAACAAAACAAGGTTTGAATTACTTCAACTACTTCACCGAAATCGAAGACACGTTTGTCAGGCGTCGCGGTAAGCACCTGTTTTTGAGCCCGATGGATTGGGCGTTGATGGAGACATGGAAGCAGCAGGGAATTCCTTTGCACATCGTGTTGCGAGGGATCGAAAGATCGTTTGACTCGTTTGAAGCGCGGCCACGTAAGCGCACGGTGAAGTCGCTGCTTTATTGTCAGGAGGAAGTGGAAGCGCAATATGCGGAATGGACTGAAGCGCGCGTGGGCGCTTCGTCCGTGACGGATAGTAGCGACGCGGATCTGAACAAGACGCCATTTTCGTTTGAGGCGATCAGCGAACACTTGCAGCGCGTGCGGGGTTCGCTGGTCCAACTGGCGGAGTCGCGGCGACGTATTCAGGAAGACGATCTTTCGGAGGCGATGACGCGCGCGGCGGCGTTGTTGGGAGAGATTGAAACGGATCTTGGGAGTGGGGCGCCGCTCGATACACGCAAGCTTGAAGACTCGCTGACGGGGCTTGAGAGATTGTTGAACGATTCAATGCTCGCGGTTGCTTCTGCGGGGGAACTCGAAGCGCAAAAGGCGGCTGTCAAAGATCAGCTCAAGCCGTATCGCAGTCAGATGGAAACCGCTGTTTATAATCAAACGTTCAATAACTTGTTGTTGAAGCGTCTGCGCGAGCAGTACGCGGTACCGCGGCTCAGTTTGTTTTATGTGTGAGCGCCGAAGGCGCGGGAACAGAGATGTCCGCGTGAGCGCCGAAGGCGCGGAATAAGGTAGCCAGGGGCCGCGCGAAGCGCGCAGCCCCTGGGATCGTCAGAATTAAAAACAATAGAGGCCCGAAGGGCCGACAGAAAAACGGCCTCGGAAACAACGATTCGTAGCCCTTGAGATCGTAACTCGCTGTCCCAACGCTTCGACGGCGCATAACGCACAAACGCTCTTAGAGGAGAACGTAATGGCTGAAATGACTATCAGACGCTTCGGCGTCCTCTCGGTGGCAAAGATTTACGGACTGCTCACCTTCATTTTCGGATTGGTCTTCGGCGTGATCTACGGCCTGTTCTTCATCATCTTTGGCGCAGCGATGTCGGCGCTCGGAACAGCCAGAGATGCAACCGCGGGCGGCGTCAGCTCGGTGGTCATCGGCATCGTCATCATGATCGCTTTTCCGATAATGTACGGGATTATGGGTTTCATCATGGGCGCCATCGCCGCGTTGATTTACAACATGGCCTCCGGACTGATCGGCGGCATCAAATTTGAGCTCGAAGGCGCGCAGGGTGATTACATTCCACCGCCACCGCCGCACCATTGGGAGCCGCATCAGTATCCGGCGCAGTAAATGTCATCGCTTGAGGTTGAGATAGAACGGATTCTGCCGGGTGGTTACGGGTTGGCCCACGCGGAAGGCCACACGGTTTTCGTTTCACTAGCTGCCCCAGGAGATCGTTTGCGAGTTCGCGTTGAACGGCAGCAGGGAACCGTCCTGTTCGCTTCGATCGAAGAGATCCTGGTCGCCTCGCCCGACCGCATCGAACCACCATGCCCGTACTTCGGTCGTTGTGGCGGCTGCGACTTCCAGCAACTCACTTACGAAAAACAACTCGAGGCCAAGGCCGAAATAATTCGCGACTGTCTACACCGGATCGCTCGCCTCACGGACGTTCCGGACATTGTTGTTACACCGTCGCCCCGTGACTGGCGTTATCGTATGCGAGCGACGTGGCAGATCGATCAGGACCAGCAAACAATTGGTTACTACGAGCGCGGTTCGCGACGCGTTTGCGACGTTGCCGATTGCGCGGTGCTCGTGCCGGAGTTGCAGGAAACACTTGAAAGAGTAAGAGCCACAGAGTGGTACGACTTTCCGCCGGGTTTGAAACATCTCGACGTGGTGACGGGCGATAACGGCGTATCTCTCGCGCCATCGTTCGCGGAGTTTGAGACGCGCGAACTGAGTTTGACGATTGGTGGCGAAAGCTACAGCTACAACGCGGAAGCGTTTTTTCAGATCAATCCGAGTTTGTTAGGGTCGCTGGTTGAATTTGCCCTGCAGGATGCATCGGGTGATACGGCTCTGGATCTATATTGCGGCGTGGGATTGTTTACGTTGCCCCTGGCGCGACGTTTCAGTCAGGTGATTGGAGTCGAAGCGAATCCAGTGGCGGCGCGTTTCGCGCGGCGCAACCTTGAGCGCGGCAACCGTGATAACGTGCGCATAGTTAACACGAGTGTTAGTGACTGGTTTCGTTCGGCGCGATCAGCGAAGGTTAGTTTTGTTTTGCTCGATCCGCCACGCGCGGGTGCAGAGTCGGTTGTGATCAAAGGCATTCTCGATCTTGGCGCGCCGCGGATTTCGTACGTGTCATGTGATCCGGCGACGCTGGCGCGTGATTTAAAAAAGCTGATCGCCAGTGGTTATCGAATCGAATCGCTGGCCGCGTTTGATTTGTTCCCGCAGACACATCATGTAGAAACAGTTGTTCGTTTACAGTTGGGTTAACGTAAAAAATGAATCCTCACCGCGCCTCACTTAGCCGGCACCCGCTGGCTCAATTGTCACTTGCGTTTGCGGCGGGCATTTGCGCCGCGAACTACCTTCCACTTCGGTTTTCTTTCGTGGTTATCGGTGGATTGCTTTGCGCTCTCGCCGCAATGGTTGGCGTGTTGAGGCGGAGACTTGTGGTTGCGGGAGTGGCGTTGTTGGTGGCCACGGCGTTTGCGGGCGCGATGCTTGCGGTTATTGAGAAACGCGCTGGTGAGGGAGGTTCGTTTGTTGGCGAGACGGTGCTAACGGGAGTGCTTATCGGGCCGCCCGTGTACGGGCGGGATCGTGCGTATCTCACGCTTAGCGTGGAGCGCACGGATCTTGGCCACGGATTCTCACAGATCGTTTCGCTGGTTGCGCCGTATCGCACGGCGACGAGTAAACAGGAGTATCGCCAGTTAAGACTGACGTATGGTTCTCGAATACGTGTCGCGGCCAGGCTTTCTCGCACGGATAACTACGCGAATCCCGGTGTGTCGCCGCTGTCCGAGTACCTTGAGCGTCGCGGCTACGATGCAACGGGCGTGATCAAGAGTGCGGCCGCCATCGTGAAACTTGAAGGGAGTGAAGGCGCGGTTGGTGTTCGAGCCCGCGAGTTCTCGTTGTTGGCGTGGCTCTATTGGTGGCGAGAGGCGTTGCAGCGGGAGATTGATGAGAAGTTCGCGCCGGAAACGGCGGGCGTGCTTGATGCGGCGTTGTTGGGTAATCGTTACAACCTCTCTCGCGACACGGCAGAACGTTTTCGCGAAGGCGGCACCTTTCATGTACTCGTGATCAGCGGCTTGCACATCAGCTTCATCGGTGGTCTCGTATTTCTTCTCACAAAACGGTTGACTCGGAGACGGCTGGTCCAGTTCCTCCTGCCGACTATCATCGTGTGGTGTTATGCACTCGCAGTCGGCGCTGAATCTTCCGTCGTGCGAGCGGCGTTGATGTTCACTTTTGCTGGACTCGCGCTGGTTATTTTTCGCGACTCGACTTCACTCAACGCGCTTGGCGGTGCGGCACTGGTGCTGCTGGTCCTTCGCCCGCAAGAGATTTTCGATCCGTCGTTTCAATTGACGTTCCTTTCCGTGTTGGCGATCGTCGCTATCGCGTGGCCGTTGTTGCAGACGTTCGCAGGGATCGGTGCGTGGTATCCCTCGCGCGAGACGCCGGTTCCGCCTGATTGCTCGCGCGGGCTGCGATCGTTTTGCGAAGTGTTGTTTTGGAGTGAACGCAAGTGGCGGAAAGAGATCGCTCGCTCGTCGCATCGTTACCGGTTGTTCAAGTCGCCGCTGGCGTTGTGGTTGGAGCGAAGACGCGTTCAATTTATCTTGCGTTACGCTTTCGCGTCGATCGTCGTATCCGCGGCGGTCCAGCTCGTGTTGTTGCCGTTGATGATTGTCTATTTTCACCGGCTCTCGCCGGCGTCGCTGGTTTTGAATATTGTCGTCGGCGTTTTGTTGACGGTTCTGTGCGTGGTGGCATTGTTTGCGCTGCTTGTTTCGCAGATGAGTCTGTCGCTGGCGGCGCCGTTATTTGCGTTCGCCGACAAGATCAATACGCTGATGGTTCACAGTGTCGATCCGTTTGCGCAGTTGAATCTGGCTTCAATCCGCCTCCCAGAGTATTCAGGTTGGGGCGTCCTGGTGTACGTGGTGTACTACGTTCCGTTACTCGTTATTGCGATCGCGCTCGCTCGTTGCCGGCCGCTCGCGCTGTCAGTCCAAAGTTCGCGGCGATGGATGTTGCCCGCCGGGCTGGCGCAAGCATTGTTCTTCGCGGTCGTCGTGTGGCACCCGTTTAGCGCGAGCGGCTCTGACGGTAGGTTGCGAGTTGATTTTCTTGACGTGGGCCAGGGCGATGCGGCGCTGGTGACGCTGCCAGACGGGCGGACCTTGTTGGTTGACGGCGGAGGGACCACAGATAAACACGGATTGAATACGGATCGACGCAGTATTGGTGAGGCCGTGGTTTCTGAGTACCTGTGGTGGCGAGGTTTGGATACCGTCGATTACGTACTCGCAACGCATGCTGACGCGGATCACATCGATGGACTCAACGACGTGTTGCGCAACTTCACGGTAAATGCAGCTCTCGTCGCGCGTAGTCCCGCGAACGACCCCGAATACGCGAAGTTCGCGCAGAGGGTCTCGGCCACGCGAACGCAGTTGGTGAAGATTCGCGGCGGCGATGTCGTTCGCTTTGGTGACGTCATAATCCACGTACTCTGGCCGCCTGTTGCTACCGATGCAAACGAACCGTCGCGCAATAACGATTCGACTGTGCTACGGCTGTTGTTTGGGGAACGTTCGATGCTTTTAACCGGCGATATCGAGAAGAGCGCGGAGCGTGCGCTGCTTGCGTCGAGAAATGAATTGCATGCAGACGTCGTGAAAGTCCCACACCACGGCAGCAAAAGCTCCTCAACTCAACCGTTCGTCAGCGCAACCAGAGCGCAGTTTGCGATTGTTTCAGTCGGACAGGATTCGATGTTTGGTCACCCGCATCGAGAGGTGGTGGAGCGTTGGGATGCGAGTGGCGCCTGTGTGCTGACAACAGGCACGTGCGGAACAATTACTGTTACTACCAACGGAACCGACTTAAGCGTCACAGCGATGCGTCTCAAGTCGGAAAATCGTTTGGCGTATAAAGGTCCACCTGCGGACTACCCACCTTGTAAGTTTTAAGTACTCCGAGCGGCGGCGCGTAAACGTGGACGGTTATGAGATCTCGTCCGCTTACGTCGGGATTTCCAAGCTGATGTATGTCGGGCACGCCTGCGCCGGTGATCGTTCCTTCCGGACACTCGCGCCCCGTGTCATAACTCAAACCGTGCTCATCGTCGAAGCTGAAAGTCGTTTCCCACATCACACCTTGCTGGACGCGGACGACTCCGTGCGAACCGTTGTGGTCATGAATCGGCGTTTTCTGGCCGGGCCGCCAACAAATGACCAACATTTCGACGGCTTCGTTACGACAAACGCGGTGGCGCCAGTAATTGCCTTCCTTAAACCCGAGATATGGTTGAAGGTCGAGTTGGGAGATCTCGACCATCGCCAACCACGAGTTTATTTGCTCCAGTGCCGGCGGCTCGATTTGGCTGTTAAGCCGCTCAATCAGTTCAGAAAACGTGAAGGAACTGCTGCCGTCGAGCGGTTTGATGGCACTGGGGATTTCGGTGTTGAACTGTATCGACAAGAACTGGGCTCCGAGCGGAAATCGCGGGCGCAAGTCTTATATTCGTTTAAGGCGCCGCGAGTCAAGATCCGCCGGATCTAATTTTTCTGCCGGCTAAGCACCTTCTTCCTCTTCTTCATCAGTTGGAGGGGGAGACGGAGGAGGAGGCGGCGCTGTGCCACCACCACCTTCGGGCGGATCGGCTATTGGTTCGTTTGATTCAAACTTCAGACCGGGGCGAAACGGTGAGAAGGAGGTTTGAGTTGTGGGAAGTTGAGTATTCATTTGTTTTCTTTCCGTCGCCTGGGCGACTTTCTGGGATAGTGAAGTCTATTCTTCTGCTACGCTCATTTCGTCCCAATCAGCCACCATCTCATAAGCGCGGCCGAGTACGGGACGCGGTCGTGACCCGTCTGCTTGTCCAATCAATCCTTCGCGTTCCATTACGTCGAGAATCGCGGCTGCGCGACCGTAACCGATGCGTAAACGGCGTTGCAGCACGGATGTTGAGGCGCGTTTCATCTCGACGCAGATACGCAGTGCTTCTTCGAACAACTCGTCGTGTTCGCCTTCCGACGCGGTGAGTCCGAGCGCTTCTTCGTCTGACTGGGTGATGCTCTCGTCGTACGACGGCGGGCCCTGCGCCTTCATGTGCGACACGATACGGCTGATCTCGGTCTCATCGATGTAGGCGCCGTGAACACGAATCAAGCGTGATGTGCCCGGCGGGAGAAACAGCATGTCGCCGCGGCCGAGCAGTTGTTCCGCGCCGTTTGTGTCGATGATCGTACGAGAGTCGACCTTCGACGAAACGCGGAAAGAGATGCGTGAAGGGAAGTTTGCCTTGATCAGGCCGGTGATCACGTCAACAGAGGGCCGCTGAGTTGCCAGGACCAGATGAATACCGACCGCGCGCGCCATTTGCGCGAGTCGCGTAATCGATTCTTCAACTTCGCGTCCCGAAGTCATCATCAAGTCGGCCAACTCGTCGATGATGATCACGATGTACGGAAGCGGCTTCCACGGTTCTCCGTTGGCGTCGTACTCCTTCACAAGATTGCGACGCATGATCTCGGTGTTATAGCCGTCGATGTTGCGCACGCCCCAACCGGCGAGGTCGCGATAGCGGCGTTCCATTTCCGCCACGGCCCATTTCAGCGAACGCGACGCGAGTTTTGGATCGACGATGATCGGCGTCGCGAGATGCGGGATGTCTTCGTAAAGTCCGAGCTCGAGACGCTTCGGATCGATCAGGATGAACTTAACTTCATCGGGCCGCGCACGATAAAGAATCGAAACGATCAATGCATTCACGCCGACTGATTTTCCGGCGCCTGTTGTGCCGGCGATCAGGAGGTGCGGCATCTTCGCGAGATCGGCAACGTAGTTAAGGCCGTCGATCGTCTTGCCGAGCGCAATCGTCAGTTTTGATCCCGATTCCTGAAACGCGCGCGACTCGATCACTTCGCGCAGAAAGATTGTTTCGCGTCGAGGGTTTGGAACTTCGATACCGACGTGTGGTTTGCCCGGCATGCGGTCGATGCGAATCGACTCTGCTTTCAGTGCCAGGCACAGATCATCTACGAGTGAAACGACGCGCGAGTATTTCACACCCGGATCCGGTTTGAATTCGTACGTGGTCACGACCGGACCCGGACAGATGTGTTTGATCTGACCGGTAACGTTGAACTCTTTGCACTTTTCGGCGAGACGCGTCGCGAGACTTAGCAACTCAGCGTCGGCCTGTTCGCTATGCGGTGGAGCTTCGTTCAGGAAGTGCAACGGCGGCAGAACGTAGTCGCTGTAGTTGACTCGGCGTGAAGAGTCGAATGGCAGTTTTCCGGTGGCAGGCGCTTCTGTCTTGATTCGCAAAACTGAAGCTCCCCTGACCATGTCTTCGAGTTCGTCGTCTTCGTCGAAGTCATCGCCGCTGGTGATGATCGCGCGCCTTGTCGGACGGGGAGTGACCCCGATTGGAGCGTGTGTCGAAGCCACACCGGCGCTTGCCGCGACTGCTGCCCCGGACGCGTGCGGTTCGGTGGACTTCGTTTCACGGACGGACTCAGCGCGAATGACGTGTACCTGTTGCGGCGTGGGCGCTATCGGCTCTTTCATGAAGCCGGCCACACGCTCGGCCGCGGTGAGATTCAGAGTCTGTCTTAGCGCGCTTCGGGCAGCTTCGCGCTCGGCTTTGATCGCGGCTTTTGTTTCACGTCGCTTCTCGGCCAACTCGCGGCGTGTTTGCCGCCATGCTCTGAAGCGCTCAGGAATTCGGCCAACGAACGCGAAGCGCGAACCGATGGCGTTAATGATGATTTCGTAGAGTCGAATGAACGAGAAGTTTGTGGCGAGCAGTAGACCAGTGGCGGCAATGGCGACGAGCAACACCGTTGCGCCAACGTTGCTGAGTCCGCTCGCGAGTCCTTGTGAAACTACCGCGCCGAGCAAACCGCCGGGTTGAACGCTGCCGTCGAAGAGTGGCTTCATTTGCGAGATTGAAAGCAGGGATGAAGCCGCGATTACCAGGACGATCAGGCCAGCGATTCGCGTCCACGCACGATGAATCGTGTTACGGCGAAAGCGGCGCCAGGCGGCTGCGAAAAGCAGTAGCGGCAGCAGGAACGCAGCGAGGCCGACGAACTGAAATGCGGTAGCGGCGACATTGGCGCCGATCGATCCGGCCCAGTTATGCGTGTCGCTTTGTCCGGCCGAGTTCCACGAAGGATCGTTTGGGTAGAAGGCAGCCGAGATGAGGCACAGCGCCAGCAACAATCCGACTGCGAGGAGTAGGATCGCCAGAATCTCGTTACGACGGCTCGCGCGTGGGATGATCACGCGCGGCTGCTCTTCAATACGTGTTGTTGACATGCAAACTCCATCCGTGTTTCTCCGTGGCTCTTACTTATGCGGCCTTGCGGGCAAGTAAGTAGGCCTTGATGAAGTCGTCGATGTCTCCACCAAGCACCGCGTCCACGTTACCTCGTTCAAGTTTGGTGCGAGTGTCTTTTACCAACTGATACGGCGCGAGCACGTAGCTTCTGATCTGAGAGCCGAATGAGATGTCTGCCTTGTTTGCTTCGAGTTCGGCGGTTTCAGCGCGCCGCTTCTCCAACTCGAGTTCATAAAGACGAGAACGCAACACCTGCATCGCGACGGCGCGATTCTGATGTTGCGAACGCTGGTTTTGACAGGAAACAACGATTCCGGTCGGGATGTGCGTGATCCGCACGGCGGAATCCGTGGTGTTGATGTGTTGGCCACCGGCGCCGGTAGCGCGATAGGTGTCGACGCGAAGGTCCTTATCGTTAATTTCGACTTCGATGTCTTCGTCGATCTCCGGATAGACGAACAGGGAAGCGAAAGATGTATGTCGCCTCGCTGCCTGATCAAAGGGCGAGATCCGCACTAACCGGTGGACGCCGGCTTCGGCAGCAAGCAAGCCATAGGCGTACTCGCCTTCAACTCTGAACGTCACGCTTTTCAGCCCAGCTTCCTCGCCTGGTTGATACTCGAGAACTTCAGCTTTGAATCCTCGTTGTTCAGCCCACTTGAGATACATGCGCAGGAGCATCTCGGCCCAGTCCTGCGATTCTGTTCCACCCGCGCCCGGGTGAATGGTGCAGATAGCATTACGGCGATCGTTATCACCGCCCAGGAGCATTTCGGTTTCTGCCTGGCTCAGATCGTGTTCGAGCCGGGCAAGCAGCGACTCGAGTTCTTTGAGAGAACTTTCGTCTTCTTCGGCAAACTCAAAGAGCACTCCCGCGTCGTCCACCTGCGCTTGAAAATACTCCTGACGTTCTATCTTTTTCTCCAACCGACTGCGATCCTGCAACAACTTTTGCGCGGCTTCCTGGTCGTTCCAGAAATCAGGCGCAGACGCCTGCGCTTCGATCCGGCTCAGCTCTTCACGACTCGCCGGAACATCAAAGAAACCTCCCGAGCTGGTCTACTCGCGCGCGGAGGTTGTCGTACGAAACTCGCAATTCCTGGATCGATAACAAATCACTCATCTCTTCTGTCTGAAACTCCTTCTGCTTCTGAACATGCTCGCAAATAAAACGACCACTGTTATGGCAGTACACGCATAAACAAAAAGGTCACCGTGCCGTGTGTAGAACGTGCTAACCAACGTCGATCGCCTCAGCACCCAGTTACGAACGTCTTCGTGAAATGCGACCGTCTGGTCCGTGATCTCTCCGCGCTCACTGATCTCCGCAGACAAGCCGGAATTAGTTACGCGCAACACCGGACGGCCGTTCTCAACGGCGCGAAAGATCGCATTCGCCAAATGCTGTCGCATCACCGCGGTCGGTCCAAGATAGCCGTCGTTTGAAATGTTGATTAGAACGTCCGCGCCTTCATTCGTTAGGCGCCGTGCGATCCACGGATACGCCGACTCGATGCAGATGAAGACACCGGCGCGATAATCACCGACAGGCATCATGGTGTACTTCTCGCCCGGAGTGAATTCGCCGACGATTGCAGTTATCAAAGAAGCTCCCGGTAACCATTGTGGGAGCGGGACATATTCGCCAAACGGCATCAGGCGAATCTTATCATACTGCGAGATCAGGTGGCCCTGTTCATTTATCATCAGCGCCGAGTTGTAGTAGGCGCTTGGACCGGCCGGTTCAAGCGAATTGAAAATCAGCGACGCGTGGTGCTCTGTAGCGAACCTGCCTACCCATTGTTGAAACGCTTTGTCAGAAGCGTAAGTGAAGTTCATGGGCGATTCGGGCCAGATGACGAGACGTGGCAAGTTGTCGTTGGGGAGTTTTGCCAGGGCTTGCTTGCTGAGTGCGAGGTGACGTTCGCGTAATGCTTTTAGTTGGTCCCCGGTTTTGACGATCGTCATCGGAACGTTGGGTTGAAGAGCTATGACGTGAACTGAAGAAGAAGCGGGAGGATGGTTGCCGTGAGGCTGTGAGGCAAGGGATATCAAACCGATGAGAGAGAAAATGGTTAAGGCTGAAACAGCCGCGCGGACGTTTCGCTCCAGCAGGACCATGACAACGGCACTGTTCGCGGCAACGATCAAAAAGCTGACAGCATAAACTCCGCCCCACTTCGCAGGCTGAATCAAAATCGGGTGGTACGCTTGTGAGTATCCGAGCGCGTTCCAGAGTTGGCCCGTGACACCGAGTCTGGCCCACTCGAAAGCGGTCCAAACGAAAGGCCCAGTCAACACAGCGAGACGACCCCAACGCCTCACTGCGAGCGCCAGTACAAGCGCGAACAGGCCCGGGAAGATTCCGATTACGATTGCCCCGGGTACCAACAATAGATAAGCGACAACCGGCCGCAGCTCACCGTAATGAATCATCGAGTAGGTGAGCCAGTAGCACGAGCAATAGAAGAAAGCCGAACCGGCGGCCCAGCCGAGAAGTAGTGCGTTACGTCGCGATGGCCGTTGAGTGATAACGACCATCAGCGGCACGAGCGCGATCCACGCCAGAACAAAAAAGTCGAAGTTAGGGAAAGAAAGGACGAGAAGTAGTGCCGTGGCCGCGGCTGCTGCCCACTCAACTCGCGTCGGTAACTGCATTCGCGTGAAGTTTACCAAAGCGGGTGAAAAAAATTTTTTCGCGGCCCGTAGGCATCATGATTCGAGTGGTCAATTCGCCGAAAATTGACGCAAAAAGACAGAAAACGTCACCGTGACAGTGACAATTTTCGTCTGGAGTGAATTCTCGTTTGGTGGCGCGGAAGAGCTAAAAGCCTTAAAAATGCGGGGAGACCCAGCCATTTCTGACCGGGTCCGCGTTTCGGGGGGAAGCACTGAAGGAACGCTCGGAAGGTGGCTGGCGCAGCGGCAGGCGGCGCTCAGGGGGATGTTGGCGGCGGGGGCACGGCTCAACGTTTTCGTCTATTCCGTGTCGTGCCGGACTTTCCTTGAGCACACGCTGTGCCACTAATCGTCCTTCCTGTGCCTCTTAGCGGCTTTAGTTGCCGCCCATAGTCACTTGTCGCTGCAACGCGATCGCTTCCTGGTTGTTTGGATCGATCGTAATCGCGCTCAGCGCATACTTTCTCGCCTCGCCACGATCACCACGCTCCAGAAAGATCTTGCCTAACAGGATGTGGGCGTCGATCAACTTCGGGTCCCAGAAGATCGCGGTCTTCAACGCGGCGATTGCCGCTTCCTGATCGCTGCGGCGGAGATTGATGCGGCCGCTGAGCAAGTAAGCCTCGGCGTTAGTCGGCTCGATCATCACCACCCGGTGGAGTTCAGGTAACGCCTCTTCATCGCGGCCGGCCTGGTAAAGATCGCGTGCTTTTATCAGCAGGTCCTGTGTAGCTGAACTGGGCGACTCGAGTTCCGCGGTGATCCTCTTCTCTCGATCGAGATTGAACACCTCTTCACGGTTCAACACATCGCGCATGCGCAGCGTCACACCGCTCGTCGTTTGCGATTTTTGCCACTCAGTTTCCCATTTTGCATACGAGCTTTGCAGGTACCGTCGCGCTTGATCGTCGGCAGCCGCGGCAGCTTCCGTTTTACCGGTTTTCGTCAGCGATTTCGCAAACAGAAAGTACGCCTGCCCGTCACGCTGATCGCTCGTGATCACGGGACGAAAATGCTCGGCGGCCTCAGCATACTTGCCACGGAGAAATAGTGCGTAGCCGTAATTGAAATGGACCATCTGGTCGTTCGGCGCAGATTCGGAAGCCCGCGCCAGAAAGTCACTGCCCTGGTTCAACAGACGTGTTCGTTCCGCTTCGTTCTTGTTTTCGCGTGCGGCTTGAACTGCAACGGCGCCGGCATTGTTATAAACACCAATTAGCGGCAGGTCGCTCGAGAGCGGCACCACGGTCGCTAACGCGCGGCCGTAATCGCCGAGCTTCGCGTAGCCGAGGCTTGCGTAGAATGCGGCCTCCGCGTAGTGCGGCTCTTTTTTCTGTAACCTGGAGAAGTATTCGGTGGCTTCTTTCCAATTACCGAGACTCATGTAGCTGAGACCGAGTTCAAACGCAGCCTGCGGATACACGGCGCCACCGAGCGCCTCAGCGTAGAAGTGCAAGGCGTTCTTCAGGTAGCGCGTGCGAACTTCGTCGCGCAGGTTCAACTGAACCGCCTTCACATAAGCCTCAAACGCCTTCTGCGGGATCTTTGTAGCTTCCTGAACGATCTGGTTCTGCGAATACGGCAGCGCTTTGTCGCGTTGATAAAGAATCTGGTACGCGAGCCGGCCGTGAATGTCCTGAAGCGTCGTGAGCGGGCCCCCGTAATCAAACTGCCGCGTGGCCCAACTGCCGTCGAGCACCTCACCCATCGTCCGTCCTTCGTTGACCCTGATTACACGCGCTGTGACCTGAACGTAAGCATCAGCGGGCGCTTTCTCCTGATTGCTATTGTTCTTCGCTTCGGCTGCGGGAGCGGGATCCGCCGGTGTAACCGAATAACTCCCAATCACGATCATTGACGCTTTTGCCTGGCGCGCGAGTTTGATTGCAGTTGCGCGCGAAGGAATTACCGTTACAGGCAGACGCAGACGCTGGTACGCGAGTTCTCGTTCGTCGCTCGAGACGACAATCAGACCGGGCTTGTTCAGGAGTTCGGCGATGGCGTCGGCAAAACTCTCTCCGACCCAGTTGTATTCGGCGCGATTCGAGGTGTTTTCAAACGGCAACACCATCACGACATCCGCTGCCGCAGGGTTCTGCGCCCGCGTATTAAGGGGCAGCGATACAAGAGTAAAAAGCAGTAAAAAGGCTGAAAATATTCGGAAACTCAAAGCTACAGACTCCTCAAAACAGAACTCAGAGGGCTAACTGTAGCAGAAAGTTGCCAAGTGGGCCTACATGGAATAAGTGAGGGCGACATCGTCTGCAGACGGCGGATTCGGCGTGAGATCGGCCTCTAGATCGCGGCGAGCGTCCTGTGCAAGGAGACGCCGCACTTCTTCATTAGCGACAGGATGCGAGAAAAGGAATCCCTGGCCGTATTCGCAGCCAAGCATCTTTAACTGTTGAAACTGTTCTTCTGTTTCAATGCCTTCGGCGATGACTTCCATGCCGAGGTTGCGAGCGAGTGTGGAGATGGTTCGGACGATCGCATTGTCGTCGTCAGTGGTCAGACGGGCGACGAACGAACGATCGATCTTCAAATAGTTGAGCGGGAAGCGGTGCAGGTAACTGAGCGACGAATAACCCGTGCCAAAATCGTCGATGCTGAGTTGCACACCCAACGAGCGTAACTGTTTGAACATTAATGCCGCGGCTTCGGCATTCTCCATTACGACGCTTTCCGTGATCTCGAGTTTCAGGCAGTGTGGATTGAGTTTGCTCGTTGTGAGCGCTTCCTTAATGCGGTCAAGCAGGTCCGGCTGCGCCACCTGCCGAGCCGAAAGGTTTACACTCAAACTCAACGAGCGGTGACTCGGATGTTCCAACTGGCATTGACGAATGTGTTTGCACGCTTCCTGCAAGACCCATTCGCCGATCGGAACGATCAAACCGGTCTCCTCCGCCACCGGAACAAAATCCGCCGGTAAGACAACACCACGGCGCGGATGGTTCCAGCGCACGAGAGCTTCGAAACCCGCTAGCCTTCCAGTTTGCAGGCAAACGATTGGTTGGTAGTAAACGCAGAACTGTCTCTCTTCGACAGCCTGCCGCAGGTCGCTTTCCAACTGCAAACGCGAAACTGCGCGCGCGTGCATACCGTGATCGAAAACTTCGTACCGCGCCTTGCCGTTTTCTTTCGCACGATACATTGCGGTGTCCGCGTCGCGCAGAATGTCTTCCGGGCGATCATAGCCCGACGAGCTGAGCGCGATGCCGATGCTCGAGCTCGCGAAAGCCGAGTTCTTGTCGAGGACGAACGGCTGGCTGAGTTCATCCTGAATTCTTTGCGCGACACGCACCGCGTCGGTCGCGTCAGTCATTCCGCTTAAGAGAATCGCAAACTCGTCGCCGCCAAATCGCGCGAGCGTATCAACGGGACGAAGCGTTCGTTCCAAACGTTCGGCAAAAGCGACGAGTAACAGGTCGCCGTGCGTGTGCCCGAGACTGTCGTTGATGTTCTTAAACCGGTCGAGATCGAGAAACAGCACGGCAAACATGTGAGCATCACGCCGTTTCGAACTCTCGATTTCTGCCTTCAACAGCTCAGTGAACATCGCACGATTAGGCAGGCCGGTAAGCGAATCGTGGAACGCTGCGTGGCGGAAGTGTTCTTTCGTTTCTTCCAGCACACGGCTGATGCGGTCCTGCTCGGTAATGTACGCGTTGAGTTCCTGAACGTGGCGCTCTGCCTGTTCCGCTCGTTCGTGTTCAGCTTCGGCACGTGCGCGTTCAGCTTCTTCCGCGTGACGCGCTGATGCTTTCACTTCACGCATGTAACGGTCGTAACTGAAGTAGACGATGATGACTATCGGAATACAGACGAGGATGGCCCAAAGGCGCCCGGTGCCAAGACTACTAACGATGAAGCCGGCGCCCGCTGCTCCTGCGAAGTAACTGATCGACATCCAGAGGAAGTTGCGACTCCACGTATGCCAGATTGATTCGTTGGTTCTTAACGCGCTCGCCGTTGCCCCAATACCGGTATGGACCAGGTACTGAACGAGACCCATCAAACACAGTCCAACGACTGCGGTCGACGCGCCGTGTCCGAACACGGAGGTAGGCGAGCCGAACGTGAGACTCAATACTTTACCGGTGATGAAAACCGCACACGCGAGTGCGCCGCCACCGAACGTGACAGTTCTAGCTTTGCGACTGATGCGAAGTGCCGAACAAATTCCAGCCAACGCACCAATCATCACGGCTCTTTCAGTGCCGTAATGCAGCAGCGCGATGAAGACAAACGTGTCGTCGACGGTGATGTTGAGGTTGATCTTGGGGATGCGGATCGCGATGCGTGAACCAATCACCGCGGTAATCACGGCCAGGATGAGGAAGTAGCCGTCAACCATCGCGCCGTGAAGCAGGTAGGCTGCATCGACGCTGGCCGCCGCGCCAGCCGCGACGACGAGCCACATGAAGACTCCGGTAAGTTGTTGTCGTAGACTCTTCATCCGCACGTCTCGATTCGTTATTTCATGCCGGGACCATTATCTCCGAGCGAGCAATCGCCGAGTGCGTAACCGTCGCCGAGTGCGAAACCATCGCCCAGGGCATAGCCGTCACCAAGCGCGAAACCATCACCCAGCGCATAGCCATCGCCGAGTGCGAAACCATCGCCAAGCGCGAAACCGTCGCCGAGCAGAAGCACGTTGCTAATCAAGATCGAGCCACCGAATAAGGCTGAGCCGTCGCTCTTCATCAGGTAGTTTCCGAGAGCGACTGTCTTGACCCACATGTTGGAATTCAAGCTTTGCGACGTGAGTCCTTCGTAAACGCCGTCGCCCCACACGTAACCCTGGCCGTAGCTCACCTGATACTTATTGATCAGATCTTTGCCGGTGATCGTGGCGCGCTTGAGCACGAGTCCCTGACTCCACGTGAAGGTCAAACCTGAAACCGTCGTCTGGGCCGCCGGCGCGCTTTGCGTAAGCAAGTTGGATCCGAAAGTCGGTTTGAAAAGACCAAGCAGATCAGTCCGAACGATCTTCGCGAGAGTTACTGCGCCCGCGATATTGAGTTGGCCTGCACCCTGCTGGAAGACGTTGAAGCCGGGCAACGGTTGGGCCGTGTACATCAGCAACATCTTGATCATGTTCGGAGTCAGGTCAGCGTTGGCTTCCAGCAGCAGGGCGGCGGCGCCCGCAACTGCCGGCGTAGACATTGACGTACCGCTGAGGTACATCAATTTCATATTGCTGGTTGAATACTTGTAAGTCTCCAGTTCGGGATACTTCTTGAGCAGATTATTGCCGACGGCTTCCGCCGCGATGATCTTGTTTCCGGGAGCGACGAGGTCAGGCTTAATGATGTTGTCGTAGTGTACGCGACCGTAAGAATCGACGGAGAAACTGCGCGTTGGACCACGCGAGCTGTAGCTCGTTACGGCATCTTCATTACGCCCGTCGGTACCGAAGGTATTGCTCGCGCCGACTGTTATCGCCGATGGTTCATTACCGGGGCAATGAATCGCGCCGTAGACCTCGCGACCGTTCATGTCTTTGCCCATGTTTCCTGCGGCCGCGACGACCACCACGCCTGAATTCACGAGTTTGCGAACCGCGTTGCAGATCGGATCGTCCTCGTAGGAGTTGATTGCGGGCGTTCCAAGACTCATGTTCACAACGCGGACGTTGTAGTTGTTCTTGTTTGCGACGAGCCAATCGAGTGCGGCGAGCACGCCTGTCACTGTGCCGATACCGTTGGAGTTGAGAACGCGCAGATTTACCAGATTCGCAGCTGGTGCGATTCCTTCGTAAGCGCCGGCAGTGGGCGCGCCGTCTCCGGCGGCAATTGCGGCGACGTGCGTGCCGTGGCCCCAGGGATCGTCTGTGCGGTTCTCCCCGGTGAAGTCTTTACTGAATTTGATCTTGCCCGTTGTGGCAAACGATTTGTGTTTGCTGTCGATACCGGAGTCGAGCACGGCGATGGTGACGCCTGAACCATCGAGATTGTTTGTGCCAAGCAGCGTCTTTTGCGCGCGCACTTGCTGAGCGCCGGTTGTCGTCGTCAGGTGACCCGAACTGCGTACGGGTGCGTCGAGTGAAATGTAAGCGACGCTGGGATCCGCTGCGAGGACCTCGACGTTGTCTGCCTGGATATCGATGATGTTGATGTTCAGGTTCGACAGCACGTTCACGAGCAGACCGCCAACCACGTTCAGCAACCCGCCGAGCAAGCCGGTTGAAGAAGACGGTACTGATTGCACGATCACCTTGACGCGCGTGTCGCCTTTTCCTGAAAGAATGAGCTGGCGCAGGTCAGGTGAGATTTTTGAACTGCTGACGTTCGAGGCGCTCGCACCGGCGGCTCGAACCTTTGTATCGCTCGATATCAAGAGAGCGGAGCAGAGAGACAGGAGCACTGCAACTGTCACAAGACGTTTTGGGACTTGGGGGCGAGACATTCAGTTTCTCCACAGGGGACCAATAAATAGTTAAAGCCAACGACGCTCGAAAAATACGAGCGCAGTCCTAGT
>DASZDV010000490.1:0-2450 GCA_035941575.1 Pyrinomonadaceae bacterium | reverse complement strand
TGGATCAACTCGAAAAACCTGACGTGGATTCGGTCGACGGGCTGTCGCCGGCGATCTCCATCGAACAAAAGACGGTTTCGCGTAGTCCGCGTTCCACGGTCGGAACCGTGACCGAGATTTACGACTACATGCGGCTGCTGTTCTCCTCGATTGGCGTACCGCATTGTCACGTTTGCGGCGCAGCGATCACACGGCAAAGCGTCGACCAGATCGTGCAAAACGTGCTGGGTCTGCCGGAAGGCGAACGTGTGATGGTGCTGGCGCCAATCGTTCGCGGCCGCAAGGGCGAGTTTAAAAAGGAGCTGGAAAAACTCGCGAAGGAAGGTTTTCTGCGCGCGCGCGTTGACGGCGAACTGCTTTCGCTCGATGAAGAGATTCGCCTCGACAAGCGCCGCAACCACACGATCGAAGCAGTCGTAGACCGCCTGCTTATCAAACCGGGCATTCGCGATCGCCTGACTGAGTCGATCAGAACGGCGTTGAAACTGACCAGTGGCGCCGTGTTGATCTCGATCGTAGACGGCGAGGAGAAGCTCTATTCCGAAAAAATGGCGTGCGTGAATTGCGGCATTAACGTTCCACCGCTCGAGCCGCGTTCGTTTTCATTCAACTCCGCGTATGGTGCGTGCAAACGTTGTCACGGACTCGGCACGGTCATGGAGATCGATTCGCTCAAACTGATTCCTGAGGCGTGGCAAACCCCGGAAAGGCTCGGGTTCATGGGTACTGCCGACAAGCAGGGATCTGCGTACCTTCGCAGCGCGCTGCTTGCGCTTTGCAAACATTTCCACGCCGACCCGAAGACGGCTTTTGAGAACTTGCCAAAAGAGGTGCGCGATGGGTTTCTGAACGGAGTCAGCGGCAAACTAAATTTCTCTCAGGGCCTTTACTCGTATCAGAACGAGTGGAAGGGCGCGCTGAGTTGGGTAAAGGATCGACTGGATGAAGCCCCGTCGGAAAAGATCAGAATCGCACTCGAGGGACTCGTTTCGCCGGCGGTCTGTAGTGAGTGCAATGGACGCCGTTTGCGTTCGGATTCACTGTCGGTGCAGGTCAGCGGTCGTGGCATCGCTGAGTACACAGCGCTGCCGATTGACAATGCAGTCGAAGCATTCGAGCAGGTGAAGCTTAGTACGCGCGAAGAACAGATTGCTGGTCCAATACGGCGCGAGATCATTAACCGGTTGAGTTTTCTCAAGACTGTCGGTCTCGGCTACTTAACACTTGACCGCGCGTCGTCGACTCTTTCAGGCGGCGAAGGACAACGCATCCGCCTCGCGACACAGATCGGTTCGCAGTTACGCGGCGTTTTGTACGTGCTGGACGAACCCTCTATCGGTCTACATCCGCGAGACAATCAAAAACTGCTCGACACCCTGTCGGCGCTGCGCGATCTCGGCAACACTGTTCTCGTGGTGGAACACGATGAAGAGACGATTCGGCGCGCTGATTACGTTGTAGACCTTGGACCACGTGCAGGTGCGCACGGCGGCGAAGTCGTTGCCGTGGGTACAGCGGCAGACATCGCCGAGAACCCGGAATCAATTACAGGGCTTTACATTCGCGGCGCTCGCAAGATTGAAGTTCCCACGGAACGGCGGTCGCCGAATGGAAAGTTTCTGACTATTCGCGGCGCGTATGCAAATAATTTGAAAGAGATCGATGTTTCGTTTCCGTTGGGATTGCTGACGGTAGTAACCGGCGTTTCGGGTTCCGGCAAATCGACTCTCGTCGAGGACATTCTTTACTACGCCCTGGCGCGACATCTTTATGGTTCGCTGAACGAACCTGGACCACATCGCGCGATTGAAGGGCTGGAACACGTCGATAAGGTCATTGAGATCGACCAGTCGCCCATCGGCCGCACGCCGCGCTCCAATCCTGCGACCTACACGGGCCTGTTCACACCGTTGCGAGAGCTATATGCGATGCTGCCGGAGTCGCGTGAACGCGGTTACAAACCCGGACGGTTCTCGTTCAACGTGAAAGGTGGACGTTGCGAGGCGTGCGAAGGCGACGGTATGAAGCGCATCGAGATGAACTTTCTGCCGGACGTTTACGTGCTTTGCGATGTATGCCGTGGCGCGCGCTACAACCGCGAGACGCTGGCCGTGAAGTACAAAGGCAAGTCGATTGCTGATCTGCTTGATACGACCGTCGAAGAGGCTTTGCCGTTGTTGGAAAACATTCCACAGATCAATCAGAAGTTGCAGACGCTCCTCGACGTGGGTCTCGGTTATATCAAGTTGGGCCAGTCGGCGACCACGCTTTCCGGCGGCGAAGCGCAGCGAATTAAACTCGCGAAGGAGTTGTCGAAGCGCGCCACCGGTCGAACTATCTACATCCTCGACGAGCCGACTACCGGTCTTCACTTCGCAGACGTTCACAAACTACTCGACGTGCTGCAACGATTGGTCTCACTCGGAAATACTGTGCTCGTGATCGAGCAC
>DASZDV010000489.1:0-2906 GCA_035941575.1 Pyrinomonadaceae bacterium | reverse complement strand
GGCCACGCGCAGAAGTCGAACGCGAGTATTCGCAACCAGTTCGATCGGATGTCCCCGTTTTGATTCTGACTGGCGAGTGGGATCCGGTGACGCCTCCTTCGAACGGCGAACGCGTGTCGAAAACTTTGACCAATAGTCTCCACGTTGTGGTACCACACGGAGCCCACGGACTCGACGGTCTCGAAGGCATGGAGTGCATCGATCGCATGATCGTCTCGTTTGTTGACAGCGGAACTACAAAAACACTCGATACTTCTTGCGTAAAAAATATTCGGCGAAAAGGATTCATGCTGAAAGCTCCATGAGGTGTCAGAGTTGCCAGAGCCTGTTGGTCGAAGACGCGGAATTCTGCGGCACTTGTGGTCTGCCTACTTCACGTCATCCCAGTGACGCGGCAACTCAGATCGACGTGCAACAACAAACAAACGCGGACGAGCCACGGCCCACAGACGATCGCGGGGCTTCGCAACAGGATCCTCGCACCGGTCTTATCCTCGATTCCAAATACAAACTCATCGAGAGTCTTGGACAAGGTGGAATGGGTTCTGTGTTTCGCGCTGAACGTCTGCACATCGGCGACGAAGTTGCGGTCAAACTACTGCATCAGGATCTCGTTCGTGAGAAACATGCGCTCGAGCGGTTTCGTCGTGAAGCGCGCACGGCCGCGATGATCAGGCACCCAAACGTCGTGAGTATTCATGATTTTAACGACGGCACCGGACTAACGAGCGAAGCATACATTGTGATGGAGTTGGTTCAGGGTGTTTCTCTCGGCACCCTGCTTCGTCGTCACGGACGCATGTCGTCCGAGCGCGCAGTTCGCTTGATGCAGGACATTTGCGCCGGCGTCGGCGTCGCTCATCGTCAGGGACTACTGCATCGCGATCTGAAGCCCGACAATGTGATCGTCGTGCCGCCGAGTCATGAAGGCGATGAAGAGACGGCCAAGGTAGTTGACTTCGGGCTTGCGAAGGTGCGCGACGTCGCGGCACAGTCAGCGCTGACGCAAACCGGTGCTGTGCTCGGCACGTTGTATTACATGTCGCCTGAGCAATGCAGTGGCGAAGAGCTTGATGCCCGTGCCGATGTCTACAGTCTTGGGGCGATGCTTTACGAGATGCTGACCGGTGGACCGCCGTTCCGCTCAAATAACTTTACAGGCTTGATCTCAAAACATCTCCACGAACCGCCGCCGCATTTTCCACCGTCGCTCGGAGTGCCACCGGCGATTGAGTCAGTATGCCTGCGCGCGCTTGCGAAGAATCGTAATCAGCGCCAGCCGGACGCGATCGCATTTGGTCGTGAGCTACAGAGAGCTTTGGATGCGCCTGTTGGTTTTCAATCGCCGGTTTCAGTTTCAACGCGACGTTCGCCGTTGCGATGGATAGTTGCGGCAGTGGGAGTTTTTGTCGCGCTGATCGCGATCATTGGCGTCGGCATCGCGATTCAGTTTGGGGTTAATCGCATGCAGGCGAGTCGTGACGTTGCGGAGAATGTTAACCAGGCAGTAAATCAGAACAGCATACCGGTAGACTCACCGCCAGTCGTCTCGGCTTCATCTGAAGATCTGCGTGGTGTCTGGGCCGGCACTTATGGTCCATTTGCCACTGCAACCAAGCTGACTGTTAAAAACCATAACGGGAATAGTCTGGACGGGGTTCTGGAACAGGGCACACTTCGGGTCGCTTTCAAAGGAACGTACGATTCCCGATCGCGGACGCTGACGATGAAGCAAACTGAAGTCTTGAGCGGAGAGGGTTGGAATCTTGGCGAAGATGTTGGGAAGCTTTCTGCAGATGGTAAGAAGATCAGCGGTACCGGAACAGATCCGCTGGGCGAATCACTCGGTATCAGCTATCAATGGACCTTCACAAGAAAATAAGCCACAGATTTCACGGATGAACACGGATAGTTTTTTCTTACTCTTATCCGTGTTATCCGTGTAATCCGTGGCTAAGTTCTTAGTTCAGCAACTGCAACCCAAGAATCTGCTCAAGGATTGCACCGAGAATGCTGTACGAACCGTTCGAGTAGCGGCCGTACTGTGAGCGGCTGTAGTAACCGTCCTCATAGCCGCGCCTGAAACCTTCACGGAAGTAGTACTGATACTCGCTTAGCTCAACGTAGTAACCGTCGTAGCCGTAGCTCGCATCCTGATAGCCGTACGCCTCTTCAGCACTAAAGCGATAACCGTCTTCACGGTCGGCCTGTCCGGCATAGAAGCCTTCTCGATAACCATCATTGATCGCGCGTTGCAACATCTGCGCGCCATACCTGTTGGTCTCGTAGTAGCTGCCACCTCTGCGATAACGGTAGTTGTACGGACCGTAATCGTTGTAGCGCCACTGCTGCAGTCTCAACTGATCGCGACGTAACTGTTCGAGATAGCGTTGCTGATAACGCAACTGATTCAGTCGACGTTGCTGCTCGAGTAAACGCTGACGCTGGTACAGGAAGCTCTGGCGTCTCTGCCAGTCCTGCTGATAGCGCTGAGCGCGCTGTTGCTGTTCTTGCTGCCAGTTACGATTCTGCCGCCAGTTACTGTTATTGCGGTTGTTGTCGCGATTGTTATCCCGACGGCCGTCCCAGTCGCGATTGTTGTCGCGACGGTTGTCCCAGTCTCGATTGCGATCGCGTTCCGATTGCTGGCGTCGCAGCAGTTCCTGTTGCTGCTGTTGGCGTTGTCGGTCCCAATCGCGGTTCTGCTGCTGCTGTTGGCGCTGTTGCTGCCAACGCTGATCACGCTCCTGCGACTGGCGAATCTGGTCCTGTCGCTGCTGCTGCCAACGGTCTTCGCGTTCGCGCGACTGCAGGATTTGCTGTTGGCGCTGCTGGTCGTTACGTTGTTGCTGGCGCTGCTGCTCCCAACGCTGCTGCCGTTCCTGGCTTTGTTGTTGTTGCTGCTG
>DASZDV010000488.1:0-7788 GCA_035941575.1 Pyrinomonadaceae bacterium | reverse complement strand
GCGCGGGCGTGTGGCATCGCGACCGACCGCCTAAAAGTGTGGATCTACGGATTAGCCGGACTCCTTTTTGGTCTCGCGGGCGTGATGCAGATGTCGCGTTTGCGGCAGGGCGATCCGACCGTCGCGGCGGGTTCGGAGTTAGACATCATTGCTGCGGTCGTCATTGGCGGCGGCAGTTTGAGCGGAGGCGAGGGCAGCATTCTCGGCTCGATGATTGGCGCATTGATCATGGCCTTTCTGCGCAACGGTTGTCAGCAGATCGGCTGGCCCAACTACATT
Organism: Pyrinomonadaceae bacterium; assembly: GCA_035941575.1. Taxonomy (GTDB): domain Bacteria; phylum Acidobacteriota; class Blastocatellia; order Pyrinomonadales; family Pyrinomonadaceae; genus PSRF01. The sequence goes on along the minus strand of DASZDV010000488.1, from coordinate 7,509 downwards.
CAGGAAATAATTATCGGCGCGATCATCGTGATTGCGGTGGCGATCGATCGCTGGCGAACACGCGCTTAGACGAGACGACACTGACGGAGGTCTATGTTTCGACTAATTGGTTTGGTTTTTATTCTGCTTTTATTTCTACCCACAGTACCTGCCCAAAGCTTGATCACCGACTGCAAGAACGACTGGCCCAACCTCGGTCGCTACAACAACGACAACAAAACACTGGCGCCACCCGCAAAGACCGAACAACGCGTCGTGTTCATGGGCGACTCCATCACCGACTCGTGGGACAACCCGATAAACGGCGGCTTCTTTCCCGGCAAGCCTTACGTCAATCGCGGCATCAGCGGCCAGACAACCCCGCAAATGCTCATCCGTTTCCGGCGCGACGTGATCGAACTTAAACCGAAAGTCGTCGTCATACTCGCAGGCACAAACGACATCGCCGGCAACACTGGTCCAACAACCCTCGAGGCAATACAAGACAACCTTCGCTCGATGGCAGAACTCGCAGCCGCCAACAACATTCGCGTCGTCTTTGCTTCGTTACTTCCTGTCAGCGATTACGAAATTCGCGACGACAAACCATTGCTCCAGACAGTTCGCCGGCCACCCGATCAAATTCTGGCTCTCAACGCCTGGATGAAAGACTACGCAAGAGTTCACCGTTTAACTTACCTCGACTATTTCTCCGCGATGGTTGACGACAAGGGTTTTCTGAAAGATGAGTTGAGTAACGACGGCCTGCATCCGAACGTACAAGGCTACGCCGTGATGAATCCTTTGGCCGAAGCAGCCATTGTGGCGAGTTTGAAACGCCGCAAGTAACTCACAATGCCGGTCACGCTGGAAGATATCGCACGCGCTCTCAACGTCTCGAAGATGACGGTGTCGCGCGCGATCAATAATCATCCGGAGATCAGTCATGCCACTCGCGAACGCATTCTAGCCGCCGCGCGCAAGATGAACTACCGGCCCAATCAGTTTGCGCGGGCTCTCACAACCAACCAATCGTTTTTGATCGGGATTGTCGTTCCCGACCTCATGCACTCCTACTTTGCGGAGATCTGTCGCGGGGTTGAGACACACGCACGTCCCATTGGTTACCAAAACCTGATCTGTAGCACTGAAGAAGAGCCACGGAAAGAACAGGATGAGATCGAGGCGCTGCTTAGCCGCACAGACGGTCTGATTGTGGCGTCGGCGGTTTCTGGAAGCGACACGAGGTTTTACCGTGAACTCGTGAATGACGGCGCCAAGCTCGTCTTGATCGATCGCATGCTGGATGGAATTCGTTGCTCTGCGGTAACGACAGACGATGTGCAAGTAGGTGTGTTGGCGACGGAACACTTGATCAAGTTGGGCCACCGGCGGATTGGTCATCTTCGCGGCACGAACGTTTCGACTTCACTGCAACGCCTTGAAGGTTACAAGCTGGCTTTGAAGAGAGCCGGTATTCGCGTACCGAAGGATTTCATTCGTGACTGTGGCTTCACTGAATCGGACGGTTACGCGGCGATGAAAGATTGGATCGCATCCGGCAACTTGCCGACCGCGATCTTCGCCGCGAATGACCCGGCGGCGATCGGTGCGATGGCGGCGATGGACAACGCAGGACTGAAGGTGCCTGATGACGTTGTGTTCGTGGGCGCCGGCAGTATTCATTACGGCGACATGTTGCGGGTGCCATTGACCACAATTGCGTGGTCGACAGCGAAAATGGGGCAGGCTGCTGCTGAGCTGTTGTTGGAACTCGTCAGAGACAAAAACAAGCCTAAACCTCGTCGAATAGTGATCCCTCCTGAGCTCGTGGTTCGGCAGTCCTGCGGGTACAAAAAACTAAAAAACTCTTGACAGCCTGCCCGGACGGGCGTATATGTTCCGCGTTTAGACAAAATCCCTACCGACAGTCTTGAGCGGTCTTTTTCTGGGAAAGACAAAGATTAAATAAATAAGTCCCAAGTAAGAACAAATGCGCAAGATCAATCCACACGACTTCAAGGTTGCACGCCGCGGTACCAGCCGCGAGATTAATCGCCAAATCGCTCTCAACCTGATTCGAGCCCACCAGCCCATATCCCGAGCGGATTTGGCGCGGCTCATGAACGTCCGCCGCGGAGTGGCCAGCCTCCTCGTAAGCGAGCTGCTCAGCGAGTCGCTCATCTTCGAAGGCGCCCTCGGCGAAGCAGTCGGACGCGGCCGCAGACCAACGTTCCTTTACATCGACTCGCGGCAGCGATGCGTGATCGGCGTCGATATTCGCGCGTCGCGAACTTACCTCCTCGTTACAGACTTGATGGGGAAACAGCTCGGCGTCGTCAGCAGTTTTCAAACCAACAAAGATTCGAACGTGTTGACGCAGGAACTATCGCGACGAATCAAACAGATTCTGATCGATTACAAAGAGATCGGCGTCTGCGAAGGTGTAGGTGTAGTCGTGCCCGGCATGGTCGATCCGGCTCTCGGCCGTGTGTTGCACGCGCCGACACTAGGCTGGCGCGATGTGAGCCTGCGCGATCCGCTTGCAGCCGCACTCGGACTTCCCGTGCACATCGAAAACTCCGGCAAAGCCTGCGCGTTAGCGCAACTATGGACCACGCGCAGCGACGTAGTCGCGTCGGCGAATTCGGTGTTTGTGAGTGTGTCTGATGGCGTGGGAACGGGCGTGGTGGTGAATGGTGAGCTGCTGCGCGGCAGACACAACACGGCAGGTGAATTTGGTCATGTGCCGCTGAGTATCGATGGACCAAGATGTTCGTGCGGCGCGACTGGATGTTGGGAAGCATATGTTTCGAACCTCGCGACGTTGTCGCGTTACTTCGGACGCGATCTTGCAGACACGCGGCCGCGCGATGCAGAGAGCGCGACTTTCACCGTCGAGGATCTAATCGCACGCGCGCGCGCCGGCGACGCCAAAGCTCTCGCCGCGATCAATTCGACTGCGCGTTATCTCGGATTGGGTCTGGCTTCGATCATCAATTCACTCGATCCAGCGCGAATCTACATCGGCGGAGAAATCACGACAGCCTGGAGTTTGATCGAACCGATTGTGCGCGGCGCCGTTCGCGAAAGAACTCTTACAGAATTTGGCGGCACAACGGAGATCCACATCGTGCCGGCAGAGGAACATCCGCGTTTGCGCGGCGCGGTCGCTCTGGTCGCAGCCCCGGCTTTCGCAGCGCCGATGGTTGCCTAAATTTTTGAATTCACTGGAGGTGTCAAACCGATGCGAAAAACAACGGAAACCCGGCAACGCCTTTTGTGGTTACTTCCGATCTGCGGCGTGCTGTTAACTCTCGTCGCTGTTCAAACTACGTACGCGCAAACAGTGGTAGGACGCATCTCAGGCACCGTTCAGGATGCAAATGGAGCCATCGTCCCGAACGCCACCATTAAAGTCACCAACAATGCGACGAACTCTGAACGCACGGTGACGACCGATGAAAACGGCTTCTACACCATCACGAACCTTCCGGTCGGCACGTACACGATTGAGGCCGAGCAAAAAGGCTACAAGAAAGCCCTGGTTTCCGGTCAGAACGTGACAGCCGACGCGCGACTGACTGTAGATCTCAAGCTCGAGGCGGGCGAGGTTTCGGAAACAGTCGAGATCGTGGCTGCGGGTGGCGAGACGGTTAACACGACCTCCGGCGAAGTCGCACGTGTAATCGATCGACAGCAGGTGCAGAACCTTGCGCTCAATGGCCGCAACTACATCCAATTGCTGTCGCTTGTTCCCGGCGTTGCGTTGCTCAATGACGATCAACTTGAGCTGACGACGAGTCTCGCGACCGGCAATCAGTCGATCAACGGCAATCGTGGTCAAACCAACAACGTCACAGTCGATGGCGGTTTCAATCTCCAGTCAGGCAGCAACGCCAGCCAGATCAACAACGTCGGCATCGACTACATTCAGGAAGTTAAAATCCAGACTGCGAATTTCTCCGCCGAGTACGGACGCAACTCCGGCGCGCAAGTCAGTCTGGTTACACGCAGCGGCGGCAACGATTATCACGGCAGCGCGTTTGAGTTCTTGCGCAACGAAAAGCTCGACGCTCGTCCATTCTTCGCGCCCGTCAGACCCGCTCTACGCTTCAACAATTTCGGCTACAGCATCGGTGGCCCGATTTTCAAAGACAAACTGTTCTTCTTTGGCGGTCAGGAATGGAAATACATCCGGCGTCTTTCCAACGCGCAACTCCGCACGGTACCGACTCTAGCGGAACTCAACGGCGATTTTTCGCGGCGGCTTCGCGGCTTTGACGGCATTATCGGCACGAACGACGATGGCGTGCTTCGCGATCCAAATAATGCGGCCAACACCTGCGTCGCTCCTGTGGTCAATGCACAAGGCGTCGTCACCACAGCCGCCATTCGGACGGGCTGCTTTGGCGGCAACAACGTGGCGCTCAGAAACATCATTCCTGCGAATCGAATCACGCCGGACGGCCTTGCTATCGCTAAGGTCTATCGAACAGCGATCGGTCTCGCAACTGCGTTCACTGATAGCCCGATCGGCAACAACGTGACTTTTCAACAGCCGAACCCGCTCGACTATCGTGAAGACCTGTTGCGTATCGACTATCGCATCAACTCGAAGCACACTGTTTATGGCCGGTACATTCACGATAAGAACGAATTGATCGATCCGTTCGGCACGTTCATCACCACGCAATTGCCGACGATTCCCAGTAACCGCTTGCGGCCGGGTACGTCAATCCAGATTTCCCACACGTGGATGGTGACGCCGACCTTCATCAATGAGGCGAAAGCAACCGGCGCGTGGGTGGCCCAACGAATTCCGCCGGCCGGCGAGCTCTGGAAGCGCGACACGTACGGATTCCAGTTTCAGCAACTATTCCTTGGCGGTGGCCGTTTTGAAAACTCGATTCCCGACACAACCATCAGCGGCTTCGCCAGTTTCTTTGGCGCCGCACGATCGCTGTTGTCGCCGACGACTGATATCAACTTCAGCGATACCGTCACGCTGGTGCGCGGGAATCACACGTTCAAGACAGGTGCGAGTGTCACGCGCAACCGTATCGATCAAAATGCACGCACCACGTACGCCGGCCAGGTTGACTTCAATACAAGTGGCAACAACCGCACCAGCAACAATTCATTCGCTGATGCGTTACTCGGAAACTTCCGCACCTACAGCGAGCAGGCGCTCGATCCGCTCGGCTTCTTCCGCTTCACGCAAACCGAAGCGTTCTTTGCCGACAGTTGGAAAGTTAACCGCAAGCTGAGCCTGGAACTCGGCATGCGTTACCAGTTTGGCCAACCGATCTACACGCAGGCCAACAATCTCGCGAACTTCGATCCTTCTCTTTACAATCCGGCCCAGGCCGTAACGATTCTCGCCAACGGAAACATCGATGCTACCAAGGGCGGAAATCGCTTCAATGGTCTGATTCGCGCCGGAAATGGAGTACCGCCGGAGGAGTTAGGCCGTGTGCCGGGTGGCGACAGTGCAAGCGTGCTGGCTGTGCCGACTGGAGCGCCGCGCGGTCTTTATGAAGGTCATCACTACATCATGCCGCGCGTCGGGTTTGCCTATTCGCCTTTCGACGACAACAAGACGTCGATTCGCGGCGGCTTTGGCATGTACTACGATCGCATCGAAGGCAACTTGATCTTCCCGTCGCTCAGTAATCCGCCATACGCCACCAGCGCTCAATTTCAGAACGCGAACCTGTCGAACATCACCGGCGGTACGAACGCGGCGGCGCCGTTCGCGCAGATCAACGCCGTCAATCCCGAACTCGACACGCCTTACACGATGAGCTACAGCCTTAGCGTGCAAAGAGAACTGCCGCATGGCATCTTCGCTGAGGCAGCGTACGTCGGAAACCTCGGCCGGCATCTGATTCGCCAACCGGACATCAATCAGCCTACGTTTGATCAGATCCGCGCCAATCTCGCGGGCGCAAACGTCAACATCAACGCCATTCGGCCATACAAAGGCTATACGGCCATCAGGATGCGAATGAGTGATGCGACGTCGAACTACCACGGCATGCAGCTCTACGCCGCCAAGCGCAAAGGTGATCTGTTGATGACCACCTCCTACACCTGGTCCAAGGTGCTGACCGACGCCAGCGGCTTCAACGATAATCCCGAAGATCCGTTCAACAGGAAATTCAACTATGGACCGGCAACCTTCGATCGCCGGCACGTGTTTGCACTGACGTACACGTACACGCTGAACATGTTCAGCCGAACGCATGGCTTCACGAGAGCTCTGCTGCACGGTTATGAAATCAGCGGCATTACCCGTCTTCAGTCCGGTCCGTATTTGACAGTAACGGCGACCGGCACCGGCACGATTGGTTCGGGCCTCGGTAATCGTCGCGCGGACTGTCTCAGCTCCGATCCGCTTTTCCCTGAGGGTGAACGTGGACCGAGGAGCTGGGCCAGAAAGGAGGCGTTTCAGCCGGCGCCGGACACGCGTCGCGGAACGTGTGGCGTGGGAACATTGTTAGGTCCAGGCGCGCAGACCTGGGACTTCTCGCTGCGACGTCGTTTCTCGTTGACGGAACAGTTTAAGTTGCAATTCCAGGCAGACATATTCAATGCTTTCAACCGAACGAACTTCCGGGACCTGGAAAACAATTGGACCGCCGGCGCGTTTGGTCAAATCTCGACGGCAGGACCGCCGAGGAATGTTCAGTTCGGTTTGAAGCTGACGTTTTGAGCTACAGATTTACACGAATGACACTGGTGAGGGTAGTCTGGGTTGGCTTGCTTTGTTGTCTGACGGCGACAGCCCAGGCAAACACAGTTTCCACTGCGACTTTGCGCGAGGATGTGAATTCTTTTCTCGGCAAAGAGCTGGCGGTCCATCTCAGTGCAATCAAGACTTTGGATCCGCCGCCTGACCGTGTACTCAGCGTACCGACAACGGGTGAATACTCGTGGGGCACTTTCATGCGTTCGCTTGCGGCATATGCGGAAACAACTGGCCAGCGAGAACTCGCGGGACGTGATATCGCGCAGTGGGTGGGCCAGATTGGTTTGATCGAATCGCGGGCGGGCAGCAAAGCTTTCTCTCAACTCTACGCAGCACTCGCACTGCGCCATTTCGGACGCGACCTGAAGACGAATGCGTTGTGGCAGAGTCTTTCGCCCGACGAGAAGAAAGCGTGGCTTTCGTTACTCAACCCGGAACGTTTTTACGATCCGAAAACCAACCGCGTCATCAATCTTGCGGAGAACTATCTTGGCGTCGCGGCGCGCATCGCGAGCATCGGTTACGAGCTCGGGATTTCTAAGGATCGCGAATTTCTCGACAAGCTGATCGATCGCGCGGCGGTGCAGTTTCTCGAAGATAATCTTTACGCCGACGATTCACCACCGACTGGACGTTTCGATCGTTATTCAAACGAATACGCTCGCTATGTTTGGGAAGCTGCGGAGATGGCGGGCCGCAAAGATATTCTGGAAAAGATGCGGCCGTCGCTTAAGGCGCAGATGCGCCTTTGGTGGGACATCGTTTCGGACGACGGT
>DASZDV010000487.1:0-3141 GCA_035941575.1 Pyrinomonadaceae bacterium | reverse complement strand
TGCGTTCGGATGAGAGATACGTGATGCAGCTCGCGCTTCGCGCGAAAAGCGGGCCACGATTTTTTCGTCAGCAGCAAGAGACGGCCGCAGCACTTTGATGGCCACCGTCTTTTCCATCAGCACGTGCGTGGCACGATACACTGCGCCCATGCCGCCTTCGTTGAGGCGTGCATCGATGCGATATTTTCCGGCGAGAATCGTGCCGATCAGTGAGTCGTCGGTTTTCTCGAGGGCAATGCCGTCTGCGGGACAGAGGGTGGTGGTATCGGGATATTCAATTCCGCATTGCGGACATTTTTTCATCAGCTTGTTGCGCCTCTTGTTGCTTCAGTCGGGAGAAAGCCAGCCTATCACACCCGTCGAACGGCTCGCAAAGAACACAAAAATGGGCGAGAGAATTGTCCCTCGCCCAACGTTTGCGAAGAATTCGTGCAGGTCTTAGCTCGGCTTCACTACCGCAAAGACCACGAGCAGCGCAAACAGCACCAGCGATTCGATTAGCGCCAGACCAAGAATCATCATCGTCTGGATACGACCAGCAGCACCTGGATTTCGCGCCGCGCCTTCGCAGGCCGCCGCACCAATTCGCGACTGCCCAATCGCACCGCCAATCACCGCGATACCGAAACCGATACCGGCGGCGAGTGCGCGATACTTGCTCACAGAACTGGCGTTGTCGCCCGCGCCCGTGGCTACTTCGGCTTGCGCAAACGCAGTCATGGCGCTCATGAGAATGCCAACCACCGCGAATAGCAACATCCTGAATTTGCTCATGCTTCCTCCTCTGATTTTACACCTGCAATTGCATTCTACCCGAGCAGACCCGGCGCTATTATTTCGCCTGAATCCGGTATCCACCGCCCCTCTTACAACGGCGCTCCAGCGAAACAGACACTGACTTGCTATGAATGTGCGGGTACTGCCCTGACCTACGAAATGCAATCCGTTCGACTGCGTGGCAACGTGTGCAATCGCGATTGAACGCACCGCTCGCCACACGCTTCGATAAAGCCGTTAAGTTAAGACTGGAGCGACAAGCTCGTCACCCTCGTAGTGTTCTTCACCGTGTGCGGCATGCGAATCATGCGGCGCATGCGAGACCTCGCTGATGTACAACTGCGAGAGCAGTATGAAAACAAATGTTTGAATCAACGCCACGAAAACGCTCAGCGGCATCAGCAGAATCGGTGCAAACCACGTCCATGGCGGCGCGAGCCCTGAAAGCGTTTCGAGCACCTTCTCGTCGGCAAACAAGTTACCGAAGAGACGGATGCCGAGTGAAAACGGACGAATCAAATTACTGATCAACTCGATTGGAAAGATCAGCGGCGCAATCCACCAGATCGGACCAGCCAGGTGTTTCAGGTGGCCGAACAATCCGTTCTCACTGATGCCGATGTAGTTGTAGTAAAGAAACGAACTCAGTCCGAGCGCAAACGTGACGCTGGTTGCCGACGTTGGACTCATGAACAGCGGGAACAGTCCCATCAGGTTCGAAACGAGGATCAAAACGGCGAACGTCATTACGACCGGGAAGTATTGCAAACCGTGTGGTCCAATAATGTCCTGAATCATGTTCCGCACTGCGAGCACACTGACTTCCAACGTCTGCTGGCCGCCGCCCGGTTCGGACTCTGACAACTTGCCTTTCATGATCCAGATGATCACCACGCTCAGGATGCACGCGATGAAAAACATCACCGTGTACCAGGGAATGGCATTGTCCGCGGTGTATGGTCCAAACGCGGCTTCGGCACTTGAACCGAACTTACCAAGGAGCCAATCCCATTTCGGTTTGGTGTATTTGAGTTCAAACTCGAGTGCAGCTTCGCCAAACCAATGGTTAACGAGCTGCACGATGATAGGTGCGTGGTGTTCGGCTTCCTCCGCGTGCTCTGCCGTCTCGTGGGCGGCTTCCTGCAACCAGAACATCAACTAATTTCCTCTCGCTTGATAATTGCGAAATAGAACTCTCTTAAGGCTTCGACCAACATAGCCACTACAAAACTGCATAAGCCAGCGAGGACCGCCGGTAGTGAAACGACGTCCAGCGTTACAGCCGCAAAGACCACACCTGCAACCACCACGTAACGCAAAACAAACTGCGCGAGCCGCAGCCGCGGCGTGCCACCGGCAGTTGAAAGTTGAATTGCCGCGACGGCGGAGTTTTTCAACCAGCGATGACTGAACAACGCCAGCAGACCGCCGAGGAGCAGGCCCGTGGTTACGCGCCATGGGCCAACGACTGCTGACACAGCCACACTCAGCCCGGTGGCAATTGCCATCGTCCGAAAAATCCGAAGATTGATAGCATTGTCTGCGATATCGGCCATGCGCGAAGCCGGTGATTTTAATTTAATACGTCTTCGAACTCAAACGAACAAACTCGAATAGTCCCAGTGCCGATCCGATCACTATCCCTCCGATGAGAAACCACGGTTGGGTACCCAACCACTTGTCCGCTAACCAGCCGATGCCGCAAAAAGCCGCTACTGAAGCGAACAGCGTAATGCCCGCCGCGTACGCAAATCCGCTCTTTCGATTTTCGTCTTGATCTGGCTTCAACCCCAACTCTCACGCGTGAGGAAGTTCTTGGGCACTTCGTAAAGCAAAGCGCGTCGCGAGTGGCGCATGGAGTCGTGGATAAAACAGACGTGAGTGCACCAGCATGCTTTGCCGCCATCGATCTCCGCCAGTTCGTTGGCGCGTGACTGAGCGGCCCACAGCGCGCCGAAGTCGTAATCGAAGTCGGCAAGCGTTGCGAACTTCTCGCGCAACTCACACGCGCGCACGTCCCCGTTGTAATCGATCACTGCTGTCGTTTCACCGGCGGTGCATGGGAACGGCCAGGGCGTGCGCTGTTGAAAGTTTGCGTGCTGTGTCCGGTAGTGAGTCGTGATCGAGCCTACGTAAGCGACGTTCTTAACAAAACGTTTGCTCGCATCGTCGCCGGCAAACATTCGATCGCCGTAACGCTTCGTCAGCCGCGCCACCTTGGCGTACATGTCAGGCAGAATCTCGGGTGGCACTTGCTTGATCTGTTCGCCAACGAGAGTCTCACCGCGGATGATATTGAAGTACTGGCCGTCGAGCTGGTAGTTGCGCCACATAAAATCGGAGAGCATTTCGATCTCGGTGTAG
>DASZDV010000486.1:0-6624 GCA_035941575.1 Pyrinomonadaceae bacterium | reverse complement strand
CGTCCAGCGGAGATCCGGTTTCGACAACCTCCGCCACTTTGCCGAGGTCTTTTAGATCGCGATCGGTGCGCGCGACTGCGGAACGGCAGTATTCACAAATGACGACGATCGACTGTCCGCTCTTGAATTCAATCGGCGCGCCGCACGACGGGCAGTTCGCCACGAGCACGCTCATTTAGCGGCTCCTGCCACGTGCGCGTCTTCGTGAATCATGCGTTCGAACACGCGAACTTTTACTTCCGTTGCACCGAGCATTTCCTTTAGCGTAGTTTCCCAGGTCCATGAGGCACGGTTGCGACAGCAATAAAGATTGAATGTCGCGGCGCGGAATTCGGGATAGGTGTGGCAGGTGAGATGTGATTCTGAAAGCAGCGCGAGACCGCTGACGCCGCCTGGTTCGGAAAACTTGGCCCATGAGATCTCGCCGACGACATGTAGGTCAAGATCGTTTATGGCACGATTGAAAACTGCGCGTAACGTTTCAACGTCGGCAAGCGCGTCCGCATCGCAGCCGCTCGCATCGATGAGCCATTCAGTGCCGAGAGTCATCCGTGTTATCCGTGTTCAACGGGCGGACAGTTTATCATCACTGTAACAATTCCGCGTGTGGCAAAATATTCGGCGGTATCGGTTCCAGGAAGCGCGAGAGAGTTGGCGTTCCGTCTGTTTCGGGACCCGCGTAGACGTTCACCGCCGGGTAGACGAAATGCAATTCTCGCTTTGCTCGCGTCGTCGCGACGTATAGCAGCCGGCGCTCTTCCTCGAAATCGTCAAACTCGTCTTGAAAGCGGTTCGCCGGAAACCATCCATCAGTCATCCAGATCAGAAACACGTTGTCCCACTCAAGACCTTTTGCTGAGTGAACAGTCGAGAGTGTTACGAAGCCGCTGCCTCGGCGCGTCGTGTTTCCCTGAACTACTTCGGTCGGATCGAGCGCGACGTCGTCGAGGAGTTTTGCCGACGTCTTGTAACGTTTCGCGATTGACTGCAAGTGTTCCAGATCTCTTCCACGCCGTTGCACGTCGTCGTACTTGTTTTTCAGCAATGGACGGTAGAAACGCAACACCGCAGAGAGTTGCTCGTTTGGTGTGTTGCTCTCCACAATCGTGCACAGGACACGCGCGAGACGCGTCAATTGCGCTTTGTATGCAGGCCGGGCAGGGAAGCGATGAAGCTTCTTGAATAAACCCGCCTTGCTTCGCGTCGAGCGAAACTCTTTCTGCTCGACGCCGAGATGCTCGAGTATCTGATAAACGGTCGCATCGCCGATGTGATCGATTAACTTGAGCGCGCGGAACCACGAAAGTGTGTCTGAAGGTTTTGTTACGACACGCAAAAACGAGAGCGCGTCCTTGATGTGCGCTGATTCGGCAAATCTCATCCCGCCGAACTTGCGAAACGGCACGCCGTGTTTGCCGAGTTCGATTTCGAGATCAAAGGAGTGTGAGCTTGAACGAAACAGCACGGCGATCTCGGCGAGTGGGACACCTGCATCACGTAAGTCGGCGATGCGCTGAGCGACAAATCGCGACTGCTCGTTTTCATCGCGAGCGCTAACTACAACCGGGGGTTCACCACCGGTGATGTGTGAATAGAGCCGTTTTTTATAACTCTCCTTCACGTCTGCGATGATCGCGTTCGCGACGTCAAGTATCGGCTGCGTGCTGCGAAAGTTTTCTTCGAGTTTGATGATCTGCGACTTGGGAAAGAGTTTCGGAAACTCCAGCATATTGCGATGACTCGCGCCGCGGAAAGAGTAGATCGACTGAAACTCATCACCGACGACGGCGACGTTCTCGTGGCGCGAAGTCATCAACTTTACAATCTGCGCCTGAAGCTTGTTTGTGTCCTGGTACTCATCGACCATGATGTAGCGATATTGGTCGGAAAGTTGATCGCGCATGTTGGCGCTGTTTTCCAACGCTTCGCGAAAGCGCACCAGCAGATCGTCGTAAGTGAGCATGTGGCGGGCGCGTTTGAACTCCTCAAACGACTTGAACAGCGTTTCGAGATTCCGCCGTTCGTCGATGAACTGCGGATACTCGTGATTCAGGACCTGCTTTAGCGACTGCACCTTGTTGACCATCATGCTGAAGATGGCCGCGATCGTTCGCTTGCGCGGAAAGTGCCGATCTTTGGTGATCCTGATCTGCCGGCGTAGGAGGTCGATCAAATCTTCAGTGTCGCCTTGATCGAGCACCGTGAAGTTGCGCGCGACTCCGGCTTCAGTGGCAAACCTGCGCAGCACGGCGTGGCCCAAAGAGTGAAACGTTCCACCGGAGACGCGCTGGCATCGCGCGTCGGCAAGTGCGGCGGCGCGCGTCAACATGCTCGCTGCTGCGCGACGCGTGAACGTCAGAAGCAGAATCGATTCGGGTTTAACTCCAATCTCGACCAAACGCGCGACGCGATAGACGAGCGTGCGCGTTTTGCCTGTGCCGGCGCCCGCAACGATCAGTAGTGGTCCTTCGGTGGTAGTAACCGCTTTGAACTGTGCTTCGTTCAGTTCTCTTTCGTAATCGACGCCGCGCGTTCCCGCGGCAATGCGCTTCAGCACGAGACGCGTCGCCGATGCGACGGGAAGCGTGCGGCCGAGATCGAGTTCGCGTTTGATCTGTTTGAGTTCAGCCGCTAGTTCATCGATCGTTTGATAGCGTTCCTTCGGTGTCTTGGCCAACGCTTTGGTGAGGACGCGTTGTATTTCAAACGGGAGTTGTGAACCGGCGTCACCAGGAAATTGCGGTTCTCGATGCAGGATCGCGTGCATCGTGTCAATGCGATTGTCGTGAACAAACGGTGCGCTGCCGGTCAGCATTTCGCACAACACAACACCAAACGAAAACACGTCGCAGCGGCGATCGACGCGTTGGCCCAACAACTGTTCCGGGGCCATGTAGTTGACTGTGCCCATCAACGTGCCGGATTCAGTTTGGACACCGCGGATCAGTGTTTTCTGTTCGCTGTCGGCGACGAGTGCGCGATCTCGTTCAGCGACGAGTTTGGCGAGACCAAAGTCGAGAATCTTTGCGAAGCCGTCGCGGCTCAACATTAGGTTCTCGGGTTTAAGATCGCGATGAATGATTCCGAGCTCGTGAGCGCGCGCGAGTCCGGCGGCGATCTGGACCGCGATGTCGATCGCTTCTTTTAGTTGCAGCGCTTTTGCTTTGATTTTCTGCCGGAGCGTTTCGCCTTCGACGTACTCCATCGCGATGTAAGGTTTGCCGTCGTCTTCGCCAACTTCGTAGACCGTGAGGATGTGCGGATGAGTCAGCGCTGAAGCGGCGCGCGCTTCCTGAAAAAACCGGCGGCGGCGATCCTGTTGCGATACGTACTCAGGCGGCAGCACTTTGAGAGCGACGATGCGGTGAAGCTTGTTGTCGTAGGCCTTGTAGACCGCGCCCATGCCACCGGCGCCGATAGGCTCGATGATTCGATAATGGGCGATGGTCTCGACGGAAACTGCTTGCATGGCTGGCGTCTACAACACGATACCAACTCGGCAATTTCGTAACAAGAACTAAGGTCGTAGAATTGTCGTATCCTTCGACGACCTGCAAAAAGGAGCTGCATATGCTGTGTCCGCGTTGTGGTACGAACCAAAGCGACGAGATTAGGTTCTGTAAGACTTGCGGGGCGAACCTGCAAGCGGTGCGTGAGGCGCTTGAGCAACCCGCACCGGCAAAGAAGTTTGACTGGAGCGACACGTGGGTTGCTGAGATGTTGAAGTCGGGACAGGCCAACGAGCTTCGCAAGCTCGAAATGGAACGTCGCATGGGAATCACGCCAGCCGTGAAGCGTTACACCGAAATCAAGGCCGGTGTGATTACGAGTAGTGTCGGCATTGGGCTGATGATCTTTTTGGCCATTTTCATGCAGGGAGTGGTCGGCAGGGTGTCACTGGAAGACGCGCGGATCCTTGAGCGCATTTGGGTCGCGGGAGTGATTCCATTCTTCGTTGGTCTCGCGTTGATCATTAACGGTCTGGTGGTGAGCAAGAAGATGGCGGAGCTTCAGGAGCGTGAGATGAAGCGCGGCGAGTCACTTGAAGGCGACATGAACCAGCCGCGCGGCTTGCGTCCGGCTGACACGAACGAGTTTATTCCCACCGGTTTCAGTGTGACTGAGCAGACGACGCGACATCTGGCAGGTTCAGAGCAGAACCCAAAGCGTTGAAGATTTGCAGGACGAAGGCGTGCGAGCAACGACACGCGATTACTTTCAGAGCGCCGAAGGCGCGGCAAGAGGGTAGCCAGGGGCGAGCGCGAAGCGCGCTGCCCCTGGGATCTTTAGGAAAAAGGCTCGAGGCCTGAAGGGCCGACAGAAATAGATGGCAGGACGTGAGGACTCGCGGATGAACCGAATCAAGGGTCTGGAAAAGAGCGAAGCACCGTGGCACCTGCGTTGGTTCTACACCACGATGCGCAAAATGTTTGGCAAAGACCTGACGCCCGTTAAGCAACAGATGCGCGTGCCGGGTTTGGTATGGGGCAGCGTCGGGATGGAAGCAGGTTTGGGTGCGAAGCGGCGCGTGTCTTTACGGTTTATTCAGTTGGGAAAGGTGCGCACTGCGGCACGCATCGGTTGTCCATTCTGAGTCGACATCAATTCTGCCGTCGGCAGAAAAGCAGGGTTGACTGATGAAAAACTTTTGGCCGTCGCGCGCAACGATCTGTCGCCATTCTCGCGCGATGAACTGCTCGTGATCGAACTCGCGGATGCGATGGTCGAGACGCCATCGAATATTTCAGACGAACTTTACGCGCGTTTAAGAGAGAAATTTTCAGAAGAGCAACTGTTGCAGTTGAGTGCGCAACTGGCGTTTGAGAATTACAGAGCGCGGTTGAATCGAGTCTTCGATGTCGGCAGTGACGAGTTGTACAAACCACAGATGACACAGGTTTAGACCGGTGAAAACCCGTGGCTAGTTCTTCGTGAGGTTCTCGAGTTCTTCCGGCGTGCGGGGCCAGTCGTCTTTTAACAAACGCGACAGAGCGCGGTCCGCGAGAAGCTTTCCGCCAGTCTGACACTTCGGACAGTAATTCGTCTCATTCGAGCCGTAACGAATCCGTTGAATCTTACTACCGCAACGCGGGCACGGTTGCCCGTACTTTCCGTGCGTCGCCATGTCGGGCCGAAACGCAGTCACCTTTTCCGGAAAGCGATCACGATACTCCGCACGCAATTTCTCAACCCAGTCAGTTAACGAAGACTTGATTGCCGCGAAGAGACGTTTGATTTCATCGCCGGTAAGTTTTTGTGTGAGCGCAAATGGTGAGAGTTGCGCAGTGAAAAGAATCTCGTCCGAGTAGGCATTGCCGATTCCGCTGAGGATTCGCGGGTCAGTAAGCGCGCGTTTCAACGTGTGGTTCTTCGCGCGCAACGCCGTGGCAAACTCTTCTTCAGTTGCAGTGAAGACTTCGAGCCCACCCGGATCGAGACGTGCGAGTCCCTCCTCGCCTTGGACCACATGAAGAGATGCGCGCTTCTGAGTGCCGGCTTCCGTGAGCGTCAACGTCCCGCTACTGAACTCGAACGTGGCCAGGCCGCGTGCCTTTGCTGCCTTCAGCGGGTCTTCATACCAATGCAGCCGTCCGGCGATCATCAGGTGCAGAACGAGCCAAAGATCTCCTTCGACACCAATACAGATCCGTTTGCCGAGTCGACGTAGATCCGTGACCGCCTTGCCTTCAACACTGGCGAGGGGCGGCACGGCCGTGCGCAGCAGAAACGGACTTGCGATCCGGACACGTCCAAGCGTAGTGCCTTGAATTCGTTGCTCGAGAGCTTCGATGTAAACGGTGATGTCCGGCAGTTCAGGCACTAACGGGATTCTTGGCGCCTAACGAATTGCTAGACGGTGCTGCGACCTTTGATCATGCGCCAGATCCAAAGCACGACTATCGCGCCAAGGATCGAGAGTATCAGGCCGGCAGGGCGAACGCCGCTCCTCTCGGTGTCGGCGCCCCAAATGGCCCAGCTTATGAGGCCGCCGACGATGGAGCCGACAATTCCTAGCAGCATCGTCGCCAGCCAACCCATAGGATCGCGGCCCGGCATAATCAAACGCGCCAACGCACCGGCGATTAACCCAATGATCAGCCACCAAATGAAGCTAAGCATGCTTTTTTCTCCTCGGTTGAAGCGAAAATTCGCTCTTGCACGGGGGCTGGGGGAAAGACTCGGTTGAATCGATGCCGCGTTTATATCACTCCTGCCCGGCCCGTCACAACACGCTTGGGTAGCATCCAGCGGCTGATTAATTCTAGAATTCACAACTCTTAACAACTTTTTACCTGCACTTGACACGGCCCGGCCGGGTTTAGGCGTATTCTCAATCACGCTGTGCAACAACTCGTGGAGGCTGGCATGAAGTCGAAGAGATCGACACTCTTAAGCCGCAATACTCGCTCGCGACTCGTGCTTACTCTGGGCCTGGCAGTTGTGCTGCCGGCCCTGACGCTGATCTACGTCAACTTCCAGCACGTCAAATCCATTCAACGCGACAAGAAAGTGGAAGCACTGATACATCGCGACTTCCAGTACATCCTTTCCATCTCCGAAAAGAAGATGAATCAAAAGGCCAACGCGTTCGTTGACGACGCTAAAGGTCTTTTCCCCCGCGAC
>DASZDV010000485.1:0-3139 GCA_035941575.1 Pyrinomonadaceae bacterium | reverse complement strand
AACGAGAAGCTGGCGAAGCACTATTTTGGAACGACTGACGTGATCGGAAAACGTATCGGCACCGACGAGGTTGCTGACAGAACGATCGTCGGCGTCGTCAAGGACGCGCAGTATGTCGACCTGCGACGCGGTCTTCGGCGTCACTTCTACATGCCGTCGACGCAGCAGGAGCAGTTGACGAACATGACGCTGCACGTCAAGACGGCGACCACGCCGGAACCAGTAGCCGAATCGCTGCGCGCGGAGTTGAAGAAACTCGATCCGCACCTGCCGCTCTACGACATCAAGACACTGACCGCCGAGATCGATCAATCGTTGGTCCAGGAACGATTGGTGACGTGGCTGTCGTCAGCGTTCGGATTATTGGCGACGCTATTAACAGCGCTCGGGCTTTATGGCGTGCTGACGTTCTCCGTTGCGAGGCGAACGCGCGAGATTGGAATTCGCGTGGCGTTGGGCGCACAACGGCGCGACGTTTTTAAGTTGATCATGATTCGCGGCGTCGTCTTGGTTGGCGTAGGTGTGGTCGTTGGTGTGGGTGCGTCGATCATGTTGGCGAGATTGCTCGAGTCGTTGCTGTTTGGAGTGACGCCGAACAACGTGACGACGCTGGTGCTTGTTTCGTTGGGGCTGATTGCGGTTGCTCTGGTGGCGTGTTGGATTCCAGCCAGGAGAGCGACGCAAGTCGATCCGTTGGTGGCGCTTAGATACGAGTAAAGGAAGGGGTTTAAGACCGATGGAAACAATGATTCAAGACATCAAGTTTGGGTTGAGAATGTTGGTGAAGTCGCCGAGTCTCAGCATCGTCGCGACAATCGCGCTCGCGCTCGGCATCGGCGCGAACACTGCGATCTTCAGCGTTGTAAACGCAGTATTACTGCGACCGCTGCCTTTCCCCAATCCCAATTCGCTGGTGGCGTTGTTCGAGACGGATCAACAACGCGGTTCGTCGCGAGGTTCGCATTCTTATCCCAACTTTTTCGACTTGCGCTCGCAGAATACAAGCTTCGAGCGTGTGGCTGCGTATCACAGCAGCGATTTCATCATGACCGGACGCGGCGAGCCCGCGCGTTTGCAGGGCGCCGTCGTGACTGCGGATCTCTTTCCACTACTCGGCGTTTCGCCTTTGATGGGCCGCACGTTTTTGCCTGACGAAGACAAGCCATCTGACACGGGCCGCGTCGTGATTCTCAGCGAGCAACTCTTTAACAAGCGCTTCAACGCGGACGCCTCAATCGTGAACCAGCCGATTACCCTCGACGGCGTCAGCTTCACAGTCGTGGGCGTGATGCCTGCGTCGTTTGAGTTTCCGATTCAAAACGAGCCGGTGGAATTATGGACCACGATCGCCGGCGATGCGGCGGGAAAGAGCCCGGTGACGGCCCAACGTGGCGCGCACTTCCTGCGCGTGATTGGACGTATTAAACCCGGAATCACTTTTGAACAGGCACAGAGTGATCTCACTGCGCTTGCTGCGCGTCTTGAACAACAGTATCCCGACACAAACACGCACAAGAGCCTGCGACTCGAATCCGCTTTGGCGTCTCTGGTCGGCGACGTGCGGCCTGCGTTGCTGATTCTGTTAGGCGCCGTAGCGTGTGTGCTGCTAATTGCATGCGCGAACGTTGCGAACCTGCTGTTGGCGCGTGCAACGAGCCGTCACAAGGAGATGGCGATTCGCGCTGCGTTGGGCGCGAGCCGCATACGCGTAATCCGACAGTTGTTAACCGAGAGCATTCTGCTTTCGCTCGTCGGCGGCGCAGTCGGGCTACTGCTCGCGGTCTGGTGGTCCGATCTTTTGATCGCGTTGGGCAAAGAAGACATTCCGCGCGCGGTGCACGTCGGAATCGATTGGCGCGTGCTAGGTTTTACGTTTGGCGTCTCGATCTTAACGGGTCTCATCTTTGGACTCGTCCCCGCGTTTCATTCTTCCAAAACCGAACTCGTCGAATCGTTGAAAGAAGGCGGACGCGGAACGAGTGAAGGCGCGCGCCGGAATCGCATGCGCAACGTTCTTGCTGTCGGCGAACTGGCGATCGCGGTGATCCTGCTCGTCGCGGCAGGTCTGTTGATTCAGAGTCTCTGGCGTTTGCAAAACGTGAACAGTGGTTTCGAACCGGACAATGTGTTGACCTTCAATCTGGGCCTGCCGGATACCCGATACAACAGCGATCAGCAGAGCCGTTTCTTCAGCGATCTGAAAACACGGCTGGAATCTTCGCCGGGCGTTCAATCTGCCAGCTCGATTCTGCCACTGCCGTTGAGCGGCGATCGCTTCATGATCTCGTTTCAGATCGAAGGCCGCGAAGTAGCGCGGAAGGATGAACCGTCTGAAGACATCTTCTTTGCGGGTGTCGGCTATTTCCGCACGATGGGAATTCCGCTCATCAAAGGCCGCGACTTCGACAATCGAGATCAACACGGCTCTACGCCGGTCGTCATCGTCAGCCAGGAATTTGCGCGCAAGTATTTTCCAAACGAAGACGCGATCGGCAAGCGCATGAAGCCCGGCATTTCAACCTACGAAGACGAAGCCTCGACTTTTCGCGAGATCGTTGGTGTTGTCGGCGACCTCCGAAACCGGACCCTTAACACTGAACCAAAACCCGCTTATTACGTTCCGCAAACACAAATCCCGTGGAGTCAGACGACGATGGTCGTCAAAACCAGTAACGAGCCAAAGAGTTTGGTTTCGGGGATAACGAAACAAGTTGCGGCGATGGATGCCGATATACCGCTGTTTGGCGTCAAGACGATGCATGAGTATCTCGCGGCGTCGGTTGCCGCGCCGCGTTTTAGCACGACGTTACTTTCGATCTTTGCGGGGGTCGCGTTGGTGCTAACGCTGGTCGGGTTGTACGGCGTGATGAGTTATTCAGTGGCCCAACGCACCAACGAGATCGGAATTCGTCTGGCGCTCGGCGCGCAGTCGCGCGACGTGTTGCTGATGATCGTCAAGCAAGGTTCGTTGTTGATCCTGTTGGGACTCGGAATCGGATTGTTGGGAGCGTATGCGTTGACCCGTGTGATCGCGAGTCTGTTGTTCGGCGTAACTGCGAAAGATCCGCTGACGTTCGCGGCTGCGGCTGTGTTGCTGGCGATCGTTGCGCTGCTGGCCTGTTACATACCTGCATGGCGC
>DASZDV010000484.1:0-11000 GCA_035941575.1 Pyrinomonadaceae bacterium | reverse complement strand
AAAATTCGCGATAAAGATCTCGGCATTCTGGTCCGCATTGTTAGAAGCAAGGTTGGCGCTGGAAACAAAAGCGACTACTGATCCATCACTCGACAGCGACGGATTACTCTGGAAGGTGAAACCAACTCCTGGCGTCGCGTCCTGGGTCTTGGTGGCCTGACTAAACGTGCCTGACGAAATGTTGTAGAGGAAGAGTTCCGGATTGCGATCTGCGTTGCCAACGCTCGGAACAAGATCAGCCGTCGAGATGAAAGCCAAAATGTTTCCGTCGTCACTGATCGCGGGCTCGCGATTATCGTCAGCAAAGAATGGCGCCTTGCTCGAGCTGCCCGCCGTGGGCGCGCGGCTCGCCGGCGTATCCGTAATCGCCGGCAGAAACGTTCCTTGCGCTACTAGATCCTGCCGCGGCAAATCGGCGCCCAGGCTCAAATCAACGTCGGCGACCGCAGGGAGCCGAAAGACCCAGATCTCGGAATTCCCATCGGTTCCGATAGTGTCACTACCATTGAAGTTCGCGGGATTGGGCGCGTTTGAACTGAACACGATCGAGTAAACGCGGAGGCCGCCAACCAACTGCGGCGCGAGCGAAAGCATTGGCGAACGATTCGCGATCTCAACCTTTATCAATGTGGGATCGGCGGGCGTCGGCGCCGGCGTTGGCGTAGGGCTTGGCGTTGGTGTCGGACTGGGCGTCGGTGTCGGGCTCGGACTGGAAGCAGGATTCGGTACGTTCTTAGTGTTCGTAATCTGGAAGATTCGACGTTGCGCGTAATCCAACAAAAAGATCTCGCGATTGCCGTCAGCGTTGTTTCTGCCGTCAATCGTCTTCTCGGTGGATAGGTCGCCGTTCGAAGTAAACACTACGAAACGACCATTCGCGCTAATGTCACCAATGCTCGTAGTGAATGCGAAATTCGGAACCGAGGTTAACTGGGTAACGAACGGATCGGGCGTTGGGCTGGTGGTCTGGGCCGAGACGGAGGCAAGTGAGCCGCCGATGAATATAGACACGATACTAGCGCACAAAAACCAGAGAACTAGCTTCACGAAATCCTCCGCTATAAAGACGAAGATACGAGCAGATTAGATGCCCCGGGGAGCTGAAGAACGGCCATTCTAAGCAGAACCCCTACAGTACGCAAGCACCTGTGCAATCTGCGGATTATGTGGTCAAATCACTGCCGTGACCAAACGAGCGCTCATTACTGGCATCACGGGCCAGGACGGCAGTTACCTTGCGGAACACCTCTTAAAACTGGGCTATGAAGTCCATGGACTCGTCAGGCGGGTCGCGCTCGAGGCTCCGGAAAGCAGATTTAGCCGCATTGCACACCTGCTGGATCGCATCACGCTGCACCCGGCCAGCCTGGAGAGTTACGCCAGCATCTTCCACGTTCTCAGCAAACACGATTTCGACGAGTGCTATCACCTGGCCGCCCAGAGCTTCGTGGCGGAGAGTTTTGCCGACGGGTTCTCGACCATGAACATGAACATCAACGGCACGCATTACGTGCTTGCTGCACTTCGTGAGGTGCGCCCACGTTGCCGTTTCTATTTCGCCGGTTCGAGTGAAATGTTTGGCAATGCGAGTGAAGTTCCGCAGAAGGAAACGACGCCGTTTCAGCCGCGCAGTCCTTACGGCATCAGCAAACTGGCGGGATTCCACTTAACCAGAAATTATCGAGACGCTTACGGTCTCTATTGTCTCAGTGGAATACTGTTCAATCACGAAAGCCCGCGCCGTGGACTCGAGTTTGTCACCCGCAAAACCACGAGCACCGTTGCGAGGATAAAACTCGGCCTCGCCTCAGAACTGCGAATCGGAAATTTGGAAGCACGCCGCGACTGGGGTCACGCCGTGGATTACGTGCGCGCGATGCACGCGATGTTGCAACAAGGCGAACCGGACGACTTCGTCATCGCCACCGGTGAGACGCACAGTGTTCGCGAGCTGTGTGAAATTGCTTTCGCCGAAGCGGATCTTGATTACCGCGAGTATGTGAAAGTTGACGAGCGTTATTACCGGCCCGCCGAGGTGGACCAACTGATCGGCGACTCCTCAAAGGCGCGTCGCGTCCTGGAATGGGAGCCCACATACACTTTCCACGAGCTGATCAAAGAGATGGTTGCTTCCGATCTCGAAGCTTTGGCTTTACAGTAAAACTATGCCGCCAGCATTACGGGTAGAAGGTGTTTCCAAGCAATACCGGATCTACGACCGGCCTTCTGACCGTCTCAAAGAATCCCTGACACGCGGCTATCGCAAATACCATCGTGAGTTCTGGGCGCTGAGTAACATCAGCTTTGAAGTCGAACCGGGAACCACAACCGGCATCGTTGGTCCAAACGGCTCAGGCAAGTCGACGCTGTTGCAGATCATCACCGGCACACTCGAACCAACGCACGGCAGTGTTTGGCATACGGGCAGGATCGCAGCGTTGCTTGAGTTGGGCGCAGGATTCAACCTGGAGTTCACCGGCATTGAAAACATCTTCATGAACGCCGCGCTGATCGGTCTTTCGCACAAGGCGACTGAAGATCTGCTTCCCGAAATAACGAGCTTCGCGGAGATTGGCGAGTTCATTCATCAACCCTTGAAGACTTACTCGAGCGGTATGCAACTGCGACTCGCGTTTGCGACGGCGATTGCGACCGCGCCTGACATCCTGATCATCGACGAGGCGCTCGCTGTTGGCGACGCAGTTTTCCAGCATCGCTGTTTGCGGCGCATCAAGGAGATGCAGGAAAGTGGCACAACGATCCTCTTCGTTTCGCACGATCCGGCAGCCGTTCGCGCGCTTTGCAATCGCGCAATTCTCTTGAACAACGGACAGATGGTCGCCGAGGGTGCGCCAACAGACGTGCTCAATCGTTATCAGAAGATCATCATGGCTCGTGAGCGCGCGTACGAGGCGAGCCAAAAGCTGGAACCGAAGATCGAAGGCGATGTTCTGAAGCTGGACCCGACGCCGTTGAACTTTGTCTATCGTCATGGCGATCGCAGCGCGGAGATATTGCAAGTCGAATTGCTTGATGCTTCCGGCCAGCGAGTGGAGTTAGTCGAAACCGGCGAGCCGGTGATGGTTCGCATTCGTTACGTGGCCCATGAGGATCTCGAAGAAGTTGTTTGCGGTTTTTTGATTCGCAACCGTCACGGCATTCACATCTACGGAACGAATACCGAGTTGCAACAACTCTCGAGTGGACCAGTGAGTAACGGACAAGTTAATGAAGTCACGTTTGAATTCAACTGCTGGACTGCGCCGGATCTCCTGTCGCTCAGCGTGGCGGTGCATAGCGCTGATGCAGTCAGTTTCGACTGGCTTGATGGCTGTGTGTTCTTTCGAGTGATGGCCGCAAAGCCGATGGAAGGCGTCGCCAACTTGAACGCGACCGCAACGATTAGAAAACTCGGTCACGCCGCGCCCCGCGCAGAAGAGTTTGCGGCAACCAGCGTCGAATCGTGATGAAGCAACAGCTCGAAATAGAAAAAAAAGACGCTCCCGGCGATGGGTTGGACCTGCCGCAGTTGATGGCCCACATCAGGGCTGAAGCAGAAAAGCGCAAACGCACCGCGCCGGCTTTTTCTCCGATTCCCTTAGCCGAGATCTCGCAAACAACTTCGCCAGTTCAAGGGTCGCTGCCGGAGTTAAAGCTTCAGCCGGACTTGCCGCGGCGTGAACGTTACGAGCTGAACGATCTGCTCGGTTTTCATGACGAAGCGTTCGTGCTCAACGCCTATAAGGTGATTCTAAAACGCGAACCCGACGACGCCGGTTTTGCCGACTATCTCACGAAACTGCGAAGCGGCCATTACAACAAGATCGACATTATCAGAAGCCTGAGATTCTCACCCGAAGGACAACGCGTAAACGTTTCAATCGAAGGTCTAACGTGGCTCGTGAACCTGAGAAGGATCTATCGAGTACCGGTTGTCGGTTATCTGCTTCAACTCGTCGTTGCAATCGTTCGTTTGCCGGTGCTGATTGCAAACCATCGCCGGCTCGAGTCGCATACAGCCGCGCAACTCGAACGCGTTGCGACTCACGTCAACGAAGCGGTCGCACAGTTAACGGAGACCGAGCATCGCCATTCGGAGAACAACCGCCGGCTGTTCATGACGAACCAGGGACAGTTGGAAGCATTGCGAAACGCGTTGCGTTTGCAAATCGAGTCGGTCGTCAACGAGCAGGAGAAGACAAACCGTGAACAGCATCTGCTGAAAACGGACCTGATCGCACGGCTGGACCAGACCGATGCGCGCGCTGCTGAGCACGCGAGTTTTCAGGAACGTCAGCACGCGGAGTTGGAGGGACTGAAGCTGGACTTGGAAAAGCGGATCGACAATCTCATCGATCATTTGCAAAGCGTAAGACTGAATGTGGTGCAACAGGAGAAGCGGCTGACTCAAATGGGCGACGCGCCGCGCGCTCGGTCATCTCACAAACCGTCCGTGAAAGCCGAAGAAGATCTCCTCCTCGATGCACTCTATTGTTCGCTGGAAGACGTGTTGCGCGGAACGCCTGACGAGATCAAAGAACAAGTGAAAGTGTACGTTCCGGTTCTTAAGAACGCCGGCATTACGTCAGACATACTCGACGTTGGTTGTGGCCGCGGTGAATTGCTGGAAGTGCTTCGTGGCGCGGGTCTCGGCGCAAGAGGCATCGATCAAAGCCCGATTCAGGTTGAGCGCTGCCAATCGCTGTCGCTGGACGTTGTTGAAGCCGAGGCACTCAGTTACCTGCGTTCGTTACCAAACGAGAGTTTGAGTGCGGTGACGGCGCTCCACTTCGCCGAGCACCTACGCTTCGAGACCATGGTCAAGTTCATTGACGAGGCGGTCCGCACGCTTAAACCCGGCGGGTTGCTTATCATGGAAACACCAAATCCCGAAAACCTGCTCGTCGGCAGTTGTAACTTCTATCTCGATCCGACGCACAAGCATCCGATTCCGATTCCGACAATGGAACTACTCGTCGAGGCGAGAGGATTTATTCGCCAGGAGACGATGAGACTTCATCCAGTGTCGTCAGCGAAAATCGAAGTAAAGGACCAGTTGACGAGCCACTTGAATCACTACCTCTACGGCCCGATGAATTACGCAATCGTCGCGCGCAAGCCCAACGCGGAGTCCTCGCCTGAAACATGACTCGCGTAGCTATTCTTACTCCGACCCTAATCTCGGCTGATGCTGTTAGTAACGACGTTCTCGTGATGCAGCGTGTGTTGACTGAACGCGGTCAAGACGTTGCGCTGTTTGCCGACAACACAAACGTGACTGAACACCAAGTGCGGCCAGGCGCGGCGGCAAAGTCATACTTGCGCGATCCGAAAGACGTCCTCATCTATCACCACTCGATCGGCTGGGAACGCGGCATTGAAGTGATGAAGGCCACGTCGTGCCGGCGTGTCGTGAAGTATCACAACGTCACGCCGGCGGAGTTTTTCGAAGGTATCAGTCAGGAACATGAAAATCTTTGCCGCAAGGGTCGGTCGCAACTAAAAGACATTGTCGCGTCTCAACCGAATCTTTATCTCGCGGCCTCGGCTTTCAATAAGCGCGATCTCCTGGCTGCCGGAAGTGACCCAAACAAAACCTTTGTTGTTGCGCCGTTTAATCAAGCCGACAAGTTGCAGGCCGGGGAGTCGGATCTCGAATTGCTCGACACGTACAACGACGGGAGTATTAATCTGGTTACTGTTGGCGGAGTTCGTCCGAACAAAGGCCACGTCGCGCTGATCGAAGCTTTTGCAACTTACTACTACCACTTCAACTCGCACGCGCGTCTGTTCATCGTTGGCGCAGAGAATCCGGCGTTTGCCGGCTACACACGTATGCTGCGCAATCTGATCGATTCGTGGGCCATCGATTCGCGCGTCGTCTTTGCCGGACAAGTCTCGGATGAAACGTTGAAGACCTACTACCTGCTGGCGCGGGTCCTCTTGATGACCAGCGAACATGAGGGTTTTTGTGTACCGTTGGTTGAAGCAATGGCGTTGAAGGTGCCGATCGTGGCGTACGCTTCAACCGCAATTCCCGAAACCGCGGAAGATGCGGCGCTGATCTGGGACGAACGTGATCCGTTTCTGTTGGCGCAATCAGTTGATTGTCTGATTCGAGACGAAGATGCGCGCGTGGCGCTTGCGGCGCGAGGTTACGAACGATACGAGCAGAGTTTTTCAAACCATGTGATTGAGAAACAGTTTCTCGACACGATGGCCCAAGCGGGCCTGGAATTGTGATGGCCAGGGTTGCGATCGTAAGTCCGAGTTTTGCTTCAGCCGACGCCGTTACGAACGATGCGCTGGGCATGCGGGATGTTTTATTGCGAAGGGGAGATCAGGTCCGCTTGTTTTGCGAGAGTCACTCGTTGCGGCAGTCAGGGATAGGGGATTTGACGGATGTCAGCGGATTTCTAAAAAGTGAAAGTGACGTTGTTATCTATCACCACTCACGCGGCTGGACCGAAGGCGTCGAACTTGTACAACGCGCGAATTGCCGGCGCGTGATCAAATATCACAATGTAACTCCCGCGAAATTCTTCACCGGGTTCAGCAGCTATGACGAGGAACAGTGTGACCTCGGCCGAAAACAGTTGACCGACTTGGCCCACGCGCAATGCGATCGTTATCTCTCCGCGTCTGCATTTAGTATGCATGAACTGATTGCCGCCGGCGCCAGCGAAGCAAAGTCGTTTGTCGTGCCGCCGTTTCATCACATCGATCGACTCGCGGAAATCACTGCCGATCCTGGCATCGTCGAGAGGTATTCAGACGGCGCCGTAAACATTCTCTCCGTCGGTCGTGTCGTGCCGCACAAAGCTTACCTCCAGTTGATTGACGTCTTTGCGCATTACCATCACGACTATAACCGCAACGCGCGGCTGATCATCGCGGGCAAAGGTGGTGAGGGTTTCAGTCCGTACTCAAAACTGTTGCGGCGTTCGGTTGAACGTTTGGGACTGAAAGATGCAGTAGTGTTTACCGGCGGAGTCTCCGACGAAGTTCTAAAAGCGTGGTACGTTGTGGCTGATGTTTTCGTGACTGTCAGCGAACACGAAGGTTTTTGCGTGCCGCTGGTGGAAGCGATGTCGATGAAGTTGCCGATCGTTGCGTTTGCCTCAACCGCAATCCCCGAAACTCTTGGAGATGCCGGTATCGTTTGGCATGAACGTAACCCTTTACTGATCGCGGAGTCGATCGACCTGTTGTTGAGAGACAGTTCTATTAGAAATGCGTTGGGCTTGAGAGGTCTGCGGCGCTACGAGAGCCAGTTTACGAACGAAAAGATCGAAAACTGTTTCCTCGAAGCGCTGGCGAAGCTTATATGAAAGCCACGGGCGTATGAACAAAGTCGGCGTTGTAGTGCAAAGATGTCATCCCGACGTTGTCGGTGGTTCGGAGACGCTTGCATGGCATTACGCGACGCTGTTGAGCAGCGCTTACGAAGTCGATCTACTCACAACCACTGCTGTCGATACGAGCGAGTGGACCAATTCCCTGCCCGCCGGATCGGAAATACAAGACGGCGTCAGAATCGTTCGTTTTCCCGTTACGATCGGCCGCAGTCCGTACTGGTCAGGTTTGCACCGGCGTCTCATCGAAGCTTTTGGCCCATTCACTCCCGGAAAAGACAACAACGTGCCGCAGCTTCGTTGGACCATGGCGTTGCAGGAGGAGTTCATCCGGCATCAGGGGCCGTATTCCGAACCGTTGATGCAGTTCATTAGAAACAACTGGCGCGACTATCGCGCCGTGATCTTCATCACGTACCTTTACCCGACAACTTATTTCGGTATTCAACAGCTTCCCGCGGGCAACGCACTGTTTGTTCCCACGTTACACGACGAAGTCCCGGCGTATCTTCCCGCATTCAAGTACTCCGCGCGTCGCGCGCGTGAACTCGTCTGGCTGACTGCGGCGGAACAACGTGTCGGGCGGAAACTGTGGGGCGACTTACCCGGACGAGTCGTGTCGATGGCGATTGATACCGAACCGCGCGAGCCACAGTGGTCGCCCGCGCCTTACCTGCTCTACTGCGGTCGCGTCGATCCGAACAAAGGTTGCCGCGAGTTGTTTGACTATTTCATCACGTTCAAGAAAACACATCAGAGCAACCTGCGTCTGATCATTACCGGCAAAGCCGACATTCCTGTGCCTGAACACCCTGAAATCGAGTTTCGCGGGTTTGTGAGTGTGGAGGAGAAGTTTCGACTGATGGCCGGTGCTGATCTATTCGTTACACCTTCGCCAAACGAGAGCTTCAGCATCGTGACTCTGGAAGCGATGGCCCAAAAAACTCCCGTCCTCGTCAACAGCGCATCTGAAGTGCTCGCGGATCACGCGAAAGAGAGCGGCGCCGGTCGAACCTATCACGATTACAACAGCTTCGCCGGTGCGCTCCACGAGATGTTATCCGTTGAAGAAACGCGCGTGCGCATGGGCCAGCGAGGACGCGATTACGTGCTCGCACGATACCTAACGGATCGCATCCGCGACGCCTTGATCGCGGCGGTTGAGTCGTGCGAAGCACACGAGTCGGTCAGTTTCTGAAACGCTGCCGGTACTCGACGGAATCGATGATACCTTTCGTGACCTGCGCTGCATCGCCGCTGCGGTCCATTAAGGCCACCCAGTTTTCCAATCCTGCGGCGTCCGGCTCGCGCCGCAAAAATCCGTAATAGTGCAACGCGACAAAGCCTCGATTACCCAAACGGCGCATCATCTCGTCGCTGTCTGCGAGTTCAGCTACACGCTTTTCGTCAAGCGGCATCTGGTGCGACTGCCTCGCAGCTAATCCGGCGATGATTTGTTCTTTCGTAAGCTCCCGCGGCTGGCCCATCTCGCTCATGAACTCATCGAAGTGAGGCAGCCGTCCTAACGCTGCTTCGTACATCCGCAAGATGAAGGATCCGCGTTCGTGAAAACCGGTGGAGAGAAACACGTTGAGCGCTATTTGCTCGCGCGTGCACGAATTATCGGCAGCGCGGCAGTTTGTGAGTTTTGCGAGTTGCGCTTTCACTTCGCTTTCCGGCTCCTGATTGGTGAAGTCGCGATAGAGTTGCCGCACGAAGAATTCCGGAGCGTCAACCGGGCTCGGCAGATTCGGATCGAAGGTTTCAACCTCCGGGTAAAGCTCGAGCCGGCAAACTTTCCCCGTAATCTTCTGCGAGTCGATCCACTCTTTTACTTTGCTCTCGTAATCCGGGTTCTTGAAAAAGTAGAAGTCCCAGCCCTGTGGGAACTGGCTGCTCGACGCATTCAGAGTCTTCACGCGAGAAAAAGCAGAGATCATCATCCCGTCGTACTGGTATTCGGCCGTAGAGTGCCTCGGATTTGGACCTGGCGCTACGTAGAACGCAGCGCAGTCGGCCGGAAGCCGAGCTGCCATCGTTTTGAGGTAGGCTTCCTCGACAGTTGTCGAGAATCCAGTCCCGTTGACTTTCGGCAGGCCGAACTGCTCAAACACACCGAACCCCGCAACGAGCAAGACCGCGACAGTCAAAGCTCGCCTACCGACCGCGAACTGGAGCGTTTTCTGCAATCCGTACGCAAATGCGATCGACATCGGCAGCGTCAGAAAGATCACGTAACGAGACACTGCTCGAATCGCACGCGCGGCAGGAAAGTATTGATAGATGTATTCCCACAGCGAGTGACCGCCGACTTTGACACCGATCACGATAAAGATGCTAGTCGCCAGGATCATCAAACCGAGAAACAGTGGGCCAACTTCACGCGGAGACACACCCCTGCGCCCTTTCTTGATCAACCAGATCGATCCAACCGTTAACGCGATCCACGCGAGCGAAGGAACGAGGCCGATGCCGACCATGAGCTCGCCCCACGTCGACGGTCGTGGATCGCCTACGATCCGTTTGTAAAACCAACCCCAGACGAAGTTGCCGTCGCCCATCGACAACAACGAACGCCAATCGGGGATCATCTCGATGACGAAGTCAAAGCGATACCACGAGCCGACGCGTATTGCCGGCACATAGATCAATACAATCGGAATAAACCCAACCAGAAAAACCGCGGAGCCGATAATTATGGCGCGCCGGAATCTCCACACGTTGGTGATGATGAAGTTGCGCGATGCGCGAAATGCGAGCGCGAGCAGAAGAAAGATAAGGATCCAAAGCGTGAAGTACCACGTGTAGTAAAACGTGGTGGTGAGCTGCACATTCAAACAAACAGCGGCGAGCGACAGGAGCCAGGCTGCTTTTCGATCACTGATTGTTTCCACTTGCTTCGCTAACGTGATGATGAGCGCAAAGATGAGCGGCAGCAAGAACACGTATTGCAATTGCAGGTGCGTGAGCTGATTAAATTTCGGACTATTGAACGCGTAGAACATCGCGCCCGCGCAGGAAGGTATTAAGCCAAAGCCCAGTGTTCGGTACAACAAAACAAACGCGGTGCAGTAAGCAAGAAACGTGAGCAGAATGATCATGAGCTCGGTGGACGTAAACATATTGAAACCGAGCGCACGAAAAAACGAGTAAGGCGCGGCGAAGCCAAACAGCAGATCGGAGTATGCGAGGGTTCGCTTCGTTGGATAGAAGATTCCGGGGCTCAGCAACGAGGCCTTGCCGAGTATCGATTGATACCAGTGCTCGCAGAAGTAGACGAACCCGCGCACGTCGCCGCGATCGCCGAAAAACTTGTCGAAGCCGGAAAAGAATTGCGAGGAGTGATACAGAATAGTTCCTGCAACACCGAGCAGAAGAGCTAAACGCGGAAAACTGCGAGTCTGATCCGTCTTCATCCACGTTTATCCGCCGATGAAGGTCCGCCGTTGGGCCAAACGACGAGGAAGTATGGCTGACCGTCAACCTTGCCACGCATCTCGAGTCTGCCTCCGAGTTTTTCAATCTCGGCGATGTATACCTTCATCTGCTCGCTGTCCTGGATCAAATATTGTCGATCTCCTCGCTCCCAGACGAATTTAAACATTTTCGCCCGTGTCTCTTCGTCAGTGAACTGAATCTTGAATG
>DASZDV010000483.1:0-8259 GCA_035941575.1 Pyrinomonadaceae bacterium | reverse complement strand
GAGGATCAGTATCGAAGGATCTGCGCTAGCGTTAAATAAGGGCCACAGATTTAACGAATTAGCTTCGATACCCAGGGCCGCGCAATACACGACCGGCGAGCGCGGGTGTTCGTTGACCCTTGTCCACGCTGATCTGGCCGTTTATCAGAACGTATTCGATGCCCACAGGGTGCTGGTTCGGCGATTCAAAAGTCGCTCGATCGATAATCTTGTTCGGGTCGAAGATCGTGATGTCGGCGAACATTCCTTCGCGCAATAGACCGCGATCGCGTAAACCAACCCGTGCGGCCGGAGCGCCCGTCATTTTATTGACGGCGGTTTCGAGCGAGAGCAGACGTTCTTCGCGGACATACCGGCCCAGTATTCGCGGATACGTTCCCCAACCGCGCGGATGCGACTTCGAGCCTCCGAGCGGACCATCTGTGGCGCGCGCGCCGCTGTCGGTGCAGAAACTGACGAATGGCGCCTGCATCGCTGCACGCATGTCGGCTTCACTCATCATGAAATAGATCGCGCTCGTTTGACCCTGATCTGCGAGCAGCAGATCGAACACTGCGTCGAGCGGGTCCTTCTTCTGCTCCTGCGCGATCTCGGCCACGCGCTTGCCTTGTAACGATTCCAACTCGCGATTCACCACCGCGCTGATCAGCACTCCGCCTGGGCCACCGCTGCCAAGGTAAATGTTTTCCCAGTCGAGATGATCTTCTGAGATCTCTTTTTTCAGACGTTGCCGCGTCGCCGGATCGCGCAACCGCGAGAGCATCTTTTCAGTGCCGCCTTCCAGCGCCCACGGCGGCAAACAAGCACTTAGCGACGTACTGCCGGCGATGTACGGGTAGATGTCGGCGCTGACGTCGATGGCACTCGCGCGAGCCTGTTTGATTCGCTCGAGAACGTGAGGCATGCGGCCCCAGTTTTTCTTGTAGGCAACTTTGAGGTGCCAGATTTCGACGCGGATTTTGGCTTTGATCGCAATCTCGAAAACTTCGTTCAGAGAAGCATCGATTGTGTTTGCTTCGCTACGTTGATGAGTAGCGTAGATGCCTCCATATTCTCGAGCGACTTTTGCGAGTTCGACTAGCTCAGCGGTGTCAGCGAAGCGTGCCGGCACGTATTGCAACGATGTTGAAAGACCAAGGGCGCCTTCGCGCATCGCCTGCGCAACGAGTTGCTTCATCTGTTCGAGCTCTGCGGGTGTTGGCGGACGATCGTCGTAACCAATCACGTACTCGCGCACTTGAGTGGCGCCAACAAACGTGCCGAGGTTCACGCCCATTCCTTGCTTTTGCACACGATTGAAATACTCGTCGAGAGTTCGCCAATCAATGGTCAAATTAAAACGGCGAAGAAACTCTGCCTGCTCTTTGATCTGACGCTCGTTGATTGGCGCTATCGACTCGCCCTCGCCCGTGATCTCCGTCGTCACTCCCATCATGACTTTGCTCATCGCGCGTGGATCAATCAGTAGATACGTTTCCGACTGTCCCAGCATATCGATGAAACCAGGCGCGACTACCAGGCCGCGCGCGTCGATCACGCGTGTGGCTGTTTCCTTCGCGAGATCGCCAATGCGAACAATGCGATCTCCTTTAATGGCTATGTCAGCGTTGAAGGCAGGCTTGCCGGAGCCGTCGACGATCCGTCCGTTTCTTATCAGCAAGTCGAAATTGTTTGGGTCGGTCGTCGTTGTCGTGCTCTTCAACTGGTTCCAGTCTCCCAGCAGTTTCGCGAGGACTTTCTGTAGCTCCGCCGCAGCGTCGATCATCGGGCGGGTGGGCGGTAAGTCGGCGGTTTGCAGGTGTTCGAGGAGCGATGAGAATCCGCCATTAAGACGCGTGAGATTCGGTTCGCGCACATCAATCGTCCCGCCCGGCAGCCCGGGCGAACTGGCGTCCCCTCGACCTTCACCCGCGATTGTGGCGGCCTTCTTAACGACTTCAGCGTTGGCGGTGTTCTGCTCGCGGAACTTTCTTATCTCCTCCACTGTTTCGAAGGTCTGCTCCATGCCGCGATACGCTTCGATTGAGAGCTTGAACTGTTGTTCGAGACCCGCCGCGTCAGTCTTCACGCGCGGATCCATCTTTACAACCAACGGTTGCGTTTGCGACTTGCCGTCTGCCGTGAGCTTCACTGTGTAACTGCCCGGCAGCACGGCTGGTCCAAGCGGATAAAGCGGCGTGTCGCGATAAATTGCCGAGATCGGAAATCCACGTGAGAAAGCCGGTGGCGGCGCGTACTTCAAATCCCACACGAATCTTTGCACGCCCCTTTTGGCCACTAGAACCTGTGGCGGGCGAAACCAGTAAGTCGGAACAGCGTAGTCGTTCGCGTTTACAGGCGTGGGTTTGTCGTCACTCGCGTAGCGCCGCACGAGTTGATTGCGGCTGTCGAAGATCTCGAGTGTCACCGGAGTTTTGGGATCTTCTTTTAAGGAGTAATTGATGATTGCGCCGTCCGGCGGATTTTGTCCGACTGGTTCTTCAGGCGGCAGCGGCGTGTCGGTGTTTACGTTTCGCTTCACCCGATACGCCACTTGCGGCGCGAACAGATGCATCGCGGCGTTGTTCACCGACGCGTTGATTTGTCTGAGCGGCGTGATGTCGTCAAGTATCCAGAACGAACGTCCGTGAGTGCCAACAACCACGTCGTCGTTATGGACCACGAGATCGCGAATCGAAGTTGCAGGCATGTTCAGGCGCAACGGTTGCCAGGTCTCGCCGTCGTTCAGCGAATAGAAGACGGCGAGTTCCGTTCCAGCGAATAACAATCCGCGGCGTTGCGGATCTTCTTTAACCGTGTTGACTGGCCCATCCGGTAGTCCACCGACGATCTCTTTCCACGTCGCGCCTCCGTCGGTCGTGCGATAGATGTGCGGTTTTTGATCGTCGAGCCGGATACGATTGACTGCCACGTAGACTGTGTTGACGTCGAAATGACTGGCGTCGAGTTGGGAGATCTTGCTCCATGAATCGATCGCGGGAGGCGTCACGTTCTTCCATGTCTTTCCGCCGTCCTTTGTCACGTGAATGAGTCCGTCGTCAGTGCCGGCCCAGATGGTGTTGATGTCTTTCGGTGACGGCGCGAGTGCATAGATGACTCCGCGCCGTGGTTGCGTCGCCATTTCGGGACGGCGAAACACACCAATGCTTGCCGGCACTTCAGGTTTTTCTCGCGATAGATCGGGACTGATGATCTCCCAACTCACACCGGCGTTCGTCGTCTTGAACAACACGTTGCCGGCGAGATAAAGCACACCTGGATCAACCGGCGAGAACATGATTGGCGCAGTGCGCAGAAACCGGTACTTGCCGCTGCGCAGGATCTCAGGCGCGACGTTTTGCACCTGGCCCGTGTTCATGTCGAACCGCGTCGCTTTTCCGCCGTAAATCAGATTCGGATGCAACGGATCAGGCGCAACGTAGCCATACTCTTCAACACCGACAGTGCGCCAATCGCGAAAAGAGATCGCGCCGTTGTCGCCGCGACTCTTAACTCCCGCCGAGCCGCTTTCCTGTTGTCCCCCGTAGACCCAGTAAGGAAATTGGTTGTCAGTAATGACGTGATAGAACTGCGCTGTCGGTTGGTTGTACCAGGAACTCCAAGTTTCCCCGCCGTTCACTGTGACGACCGCGCCCTGATCGACCGCGAACAACATGATCTGCGGGTTTTCGGGATTGATCCAAAGCGTGTGGTAATCGTCGCCGCCGGGCGCGCCTTTGAACGTCGTGAACGTCTTACCGCCGTCAGTTGATTTGTAAGCAGCGATAGCCGAACCGTAAACGATCTCCTTGTCCTTAGGATCCACGTCGATCTCCGCGAAGTCGCTGCCGCGCGCCCACACGCGTCGATCGCTCGACACACGTCGCCAGTTTTCGCCGGCGTCGTCGGACCGATAGATACCTCCGAGTTGTCCCGCATCGACAGTTGCGTAAACAGTTTTTGGATCACTCGGTGCAACGGCGATACCGATGCGTCCGAGACCTTGTGCGAACGTCGGCAGACCGTTGGTCAGTTGACGCCACGTGTTGCCGCCGTCAGTTGTTTTGTACAGACCGCTTCCAGGACCTTGCCACGCGCCGTTTTCCCACGGCCCTTGTCTCGCGGACCACAAATCCGCATAGATGACTTTCGAGTTCGAATGATCAAATACAAGCGCGATCGCGCCGGTGTTCTCGTCTTTGTAGAGAATTTTCTGCCACGTCTGACCGCCGTCGGTTGAACGAAACACGCCGCGTTCTTCGTTTGCGCCGTACGGATGACCGAGTGCGGCAACGTAAACGAGATTCGGATCGCGCGGATCGACCAGGATGGCGCCGATCTGTTGCGCATCGCGAAGCCCAAGATGCCGCCACGTCTTACCGCCGTCAGTCGATTTGTAAATGCCGTCGCCGACAGACAAATCAGGACGTTGCAAACCTTCACCGCTGCCAACGTAGATCGTTTCCGGTTGCGAAGGAGCAACGGCGATAGCGCCGATCGAACCCGTCGGCTGATCGTCAAAGATCGGCTTCCAGGTCATGCCGTAGTCGGTGGTCTTCCAGACGCCGCCGTTATTGACTCCTATATAAAAGACATTCGGCTGTCCGGGCACGCCCGTCGCTCCTACAGTTCGGCCGCCGCGAAACGGACCGATCATTCGCCACTTCATACCCGGAAAAACTTCGCTGCCAGTGCGTTGTGCGAGTACGGCGCTATTAATAAAGGAGCAAAGCAGCAGACAGAGAACGGCTAAGATCGAACGGCGACTCATAGGCGTGCATTTTTCCTTTGCGAGCGGGTTGCTTGATCAGCAGCGGATTATACTGGCACTTCCGCTTCCCGGCGGCGTTTTCTGAGTATTGCGGCGGAAATAAGAGTCATGACCAGACCGACGGGAAGGGGCTCGAGGAATGTAAGGGCGGCATTGAGGAACGGGTTGTCCAACATCGCTTTCATCTGCTGGACCTTTTCTCGTTCTGCCGCAAGCTGTTCAGGAGAGGCGCCGGCAGCGCGCGACTTTTCCAGCACGTACGCGCCGTATTTCTCGCCGAAGTCTGGCAGAAAGTTGAAATAGACGATCTCCCAAACAACGACGTAGAACACGCAGGTGATCAGCATGATCAGAATTCCGACTGTGAGAGCGCGGCCAAAACTGATTACGCCGCCACCCACGTTGTCTCGATAAGACTTGATGCCGAAGAACACCAGCAGAAACGCGATCACCATCGTGGTGTAGCCGACAATCACGGCGCGGTCAAAGCCGATCCGCTCGGCGAAAAACGTTATGACCGTCATCAACACCGCAATAACCACTCCCGAGATCAGTCCAAAAGTTAAAACCGTTTTCTTCATGAGTAGAACCTCCTCAGTCTCCGCAATCTTGTTTGGAACTTGCCGCGTAAACTAGCTTCGCGGTCCCGAGTTGTCGTCATACTTTCGGATGATTTCGAGGTAACTCAGTTGAAATCCTACTTTGGTACTAGCGGATCAAGCCGATCTCTTTGCCAATTTGTACGGCTTGCGTTCTTCGTTTGGCGCCGAGTTTATCGAAGAGACGGCTCGAGTGTGTCTTAACCGTGTTTTCACTGACAAACAGTTTTTCGCCAATCTCGCGGTTGCTCATTCCTTGAGCGATGAGTTCGAGGATTTCGAGTTCGCGTTTCGTGATACCGAGTAGTTTCAACTGGTTTTCGTTTACAGCGAATGGTTCTGTGGTCACGACTGGAACTTCTTTGACGACGACGATTTCTTCTTTTCGCGTCAGTCTCAAACCAAGCCAGATTCCGAGGGCGGCGAACAGGAGCGCGATCAGTCCACCGTAAATCTCCAGCGAGTGTTCGACGATGAGGAAACGGAATTCAATCAACCTGAGCAGCACGATGAGCGCACCGCCCGAGAGTCCATAAATCAAAACGTGGAACAGCGTCTGCCGTTTCATAGTCCTAAGAAATTAGTTGACAGCTTGTCACCCCTCAGCCTATACTCCTAAAAATTTAGGAGACAAGAGATCGTTTATGGCGCGTCCGAAGACTGAAAACCTGACACCGCTGGAACTGGAGATTATGCACGTGCTGTGGGAAGTCGGTCCTGCCAATGTCCAGACCGTGCAGCAAAAACTGAAACGCGAGCTCGCTTATACCACCGTTCAGACGATGCTCAATATCCTCGAACGCAAGGGCAAAGCAAAACGCACGCTCAAAAACCGCGCCTACTTTTATAAACCAGCCGTCAGCCGCAAACAGGTGGTCGGCAAACACGTCAGCGACGTTGTCGATCGTCTTTTCGGCGGCTCGGCTGAGAGCCTTGTCATGAGTCTGGTTGAAACGAAGCACCTCACACCGCAAAAACTCGCGCGCCTGCAAAAACTGGTGGAGCAACTTCAGGAGAAGTCCGATGAGAATAAGTAGCCAACTGCTGCTGACGTTTCTGTTGAATGCCGTCTGGCAGATTGCGTTGATTGCGGCGCTCGCAAGTCTCGGCGCGTGGATATTGCGACGGTCAGCGATGCGTTACCAGCATGCGCTCTGGGTTGGTGCGCTCTGTTTATCCCTTCTGATTCCCGTCGTGACGGCTGTGCGATCTATTCCGACTGCTTCAGTTTCAACACCACAAGGCACCTACGAACGTGAAATCGTAAATTCAGTTCTCACGGATGAGGTGATTCCGTTTTCATCCCCGGCTACAACGCCCTCGAGTTGGTCGTTCCAATTAAATGCAGGTCTGGCATTGGCTCTGGTTCTCGCTTATGGAGTTTTTCTCCTGTACGGCAGTTTCAGACTGGCGCAAGCCTGGCGCACAACGCGAAGGATCCGTCATGCGGCAGTTGACACGGACACGAATGAAACAGTTGAACCAATCATTCGCGAGTGCGCAAAGCGGCTAAATCTCGATCACAAACGTGTGACTGTTTGTAGTTCTGCTACTGTGCCGGTCCCGGTGACGATCGGTCTGTTTCGTCCCGTGATTATCTTGCCCGACTCGTTACTTCACGACGGCAACACAGATCTACTCACTTCTGCGATCGGTCACGTGTTGATTCATGTGGCGCGCCACGACTACGTGCTGAACTTCGTTTACGAACTACTCTATTTGCCCGTCTCGTTTCATCCGGCCGCCGCCCTGTTGCGTCGCCGGATCAAACAGACGCGCGAACTCTGCTGTGATGAGCTGGTGGCAGAACGAATTCTGAATGCGGAAACCTACGCTCGCTCTCTCGTCGTTCTCGCCGGCTCAGTACCACCTCTGCGTCGTCTCTCAGTTACCACAACCGTAGGCATCGCCGATGCTGACATTCTGGAGGCCCGTATCATGTCATTGTTGAGTAAACCGAAAATGAACAGACGTTGGAAGAAGTTACTTTTGTTGGTCGTGTCGTTGTTGTTGCTGGTTCCGTCGTTTGCGGCAGCGGCACTCGCCATGCGTTTTGAGCTCGCGACAACGCCGCAGGAACCGGCGCAGCAGGAGAAAGAGCTGAAGGAGAAAGTTAATGCAGCCAAGACGCGGGAGGAAATTAAAGAACGTGGGGAGTTCAAAGAACGCATGGAACGCGATCCACGTTTCCGCGAAGAAGTTCAGCGCAAGCGTGAAGTAGAGATGGAGATGCGAGCGCTCAAGCAAGCCGCGCTCATGCGCCTGGCGCGAATCAACATGGACCAGGCTATTCAGATTGCGACCAGCCAGACGCCGGGAAAGGTGTTGATTTGCAGTCTGGACGCTGACAAGTGGGAAGAGCCCGGCAAACTCGCAAAGGATGGCGTCGTTTTCTATCACGTCATCATTGCTGATGAAGCGAATCCAGGCGGCGCCACGTACGTCTGGGTGAACGCCGTCGACGGCTCGATCATCAAGACTGAGAAAGAACTCCCGCGCAAGCGCTCTCCCGAGAACGATTAGTTCAAATTCCTTCCTGGAAATCCCCGGTCCATCGTGTGTCTCTGTGGCAAGCCACAGAGACACACACCGGACGCCCTTGTTTACACGGTCCAGCCCTTCCTTGTAGACTCGACTCGCGAGTTCGAAGTCCTCAGCGCAACAGGAGAAATTGATAAATGCCTTTCCCCCGCAGTGCCCAGGTCATTGCCTTTGTTCTAACGCTTTCTTTCTTATTCACAACACCTGCCAGAGGTTTTCAGTCGGTCCCCGGACAAAGTCCCAAACCCGCACCGAAAGAGCCGGCACAAGACAAACCTAAGGCTCCGGCAGACGCCGGTAAACAGAAGCCTGACTATTCGCAGGAAGCAGTCGTCGTCGAGCAGATAGCCACGAACTATCGCTTCGAAC
>DASZDV010000482.1:0-2423 GCA_035941575.1 Pyrinomonadaceae bacterium | reverse complement strand
ATGCGACAGGGGTTCTTGCGCTGATGACTTCCGCTGCCATTGCCGTGACGCTCTCCGCACGCAGGCGAAATCAAACAGTTCAATGGTTGTTCATGCTGATCTCGCTCGTGTTCATCTACACAACAATCGTGAACATGGTGGAGCAGCCTGAAGGAATCAAGATCGCGTTAATCTTTATCGCCGCGATTGTCGGAAGTTCGCTATTTTCGCGTGTTTGGCGGTCAACTGAGCTAAGAGTTGAACGTATAGAACTTGACGACGCGGCGCGCGAGTTTATTCGGCACGCCGCCAGAGGCACCGTGCGGATCATTACAAATCGAATCGATCGCGGCGACGCACTGGAATACGAGCTTAAGGAAAAAGAGAAACGACTCGACAATCACATTCCGCCGGGCGAGCCGATCTTGTTCTTTGAAGTTACACCGGGTGACGCTTCGGATTTTTCAGGAGTACTGAAAGTGCGAGGCGAAAAGGTAGACAGGTTTCAAATCCTGAGAACAGAGTCACCGGCTGTGCCGAATGCGATTGCAGCGTTTCTTCTGTTCCTGCGCAATGAAACAGGAAAGCTGCCGCACGTGTACTTCGGCTGGAGCGAAGGTAATCCCGTTTCCTATCTTCTAAAGTTCATCGCCTTCGGTGAGGGCGATACGGCGCCCGTGACACACGAAGTCTTGCGGCAAGCTGAAAGAGATCCGGAGCAACGGCCGATTGTGCACGTCGGTGGTTGACTTACCTGGAACCGCAGGCGTCTCGCCTGCTTCGTGACGTGTCCGGCACTACCGTGAGATGCAGGCGAGACGCCTGCGGTCCCAGCAGAAAGGTTCCCACGTTGAAATTGCATTACTGCTGGACCAGTTAGAGATGTGTTGCTTCCCGGTAATGACCGGAGTAACATCACAGCCGTTGAAAATCTAGATGTCTGCCGAAGCTGCCTGGCCACGCACGGCCAAGCAACGCGGGGGAACCAAAGTTTCGTAAGAAACAAAGGGGCTAATCGACGAGCTCATTGCTCGCGCGACGAACACTTCCAGTTCGAGTCCGACAGCTAACCTCGTAGGCCATAAGGGAAGGGCAGTGCCGCCATCAAACTGGTGCGGGGCTCATTGCCCCGCACCTTTTTTGTTGTGTGCGTGCCGAGTTCGGCTCGGGCTGCAAACAATGCTGAATCGTGTGACGAGAAGAGCTGCTGAAAAACGTTTCAAGCTCTGGTTATTTCGAGGTTCTGCTCAAAAAGACACCGCTCACGCTACGCCGCACAGGCAACATCCGTGGTGGCAGGTGATGTGCCTGACCGGTGTCGACTATTTCTCAACGCTCGGTTACCAACCTGGCATCGCCTTTCTTGCCGCCGGCGCGCTCTCGCCCATCGCCACGCTGGTACTGGTGCTGCTGACACTCTTCGGTGCGTTGCCCATTTACAACAAGGTCGCTGAAGAGAGCCCGCATGGCGAAGGCTCGATCTCGATGCTTGAACACCTCTTGTCGCGCTGGAAAGGAAAACTCTTTGTTCTGGTGCTGCTCGGTTTCGTTGCCACTGACTTCGTAATCACCATCACGCTTTCGGCCGCCGACGCTACCGCACACATAATTGAGAACCCGTTCACACCGGAAGGACTAAAACATCCGATCTATGTGACGCTCGCGTTGATTGCATTACTCGGCGGAATCTTCCTTCGCGGTTTCAAAGAAGCGATTGGCATTGCAGTCGCGCTGGTCGGCTGCTACCTGTTGCTGAACGTGATCGTGATCGTCGTTGGCGTCTATGAACTCGCAACTCATCCGTTTCACATTCCGGAGTGGAGGCAAGCACTCTTCACTCATCCGCAAGTTAATGGACAGTTCTGGAGGATCATCTTCGTCTCACTGATTCTGTTTCCGAAACTCGCGCTCGGTCTTTCCGGTTTTGAAACCGGCGTGGCGGTCATGCCGTTGGTCAAAGGAGATGACGATCTCACTGAAGCGGATTGGCAGACTATTCAATCAACTCGCACCGGTCACGCCAGCGAAGCAAAAACGCAGCAACTGCTGCGCGGCCGCATTCGCAACACAAAGAAACTTCTCCGGACGGCGGCAGTGATCATGAGCGTGGCGCTCATCGCCAGCAGTTTCGTTACGGCGATTCTGATTCCAGCCGACAAGTTTGCCGAGGGCGGCGAGGCAAATGGGCGCGCCATCGCGTACTTGGCCCATCATTTTCTCGGAGACATTTTCGGCACGATTTACGATCTCAGCACGATATCGATCCTATGGTTTGCCGGCGCTTCAGCGATGGCTGGTTTGCTGAGTATCGTGCCGCGTTATCTGCCGCGATACGGCATGGCGCCTGAGTGGGCCAGGGCCGCGCGGCCGCTCGTGATCGTGATCACGGTGATCGCGTTTGCGGTCACAGTCATCTTCAACGCTGATGTGGACCAGCAAGGCGG
>DASZDV010000481.1:0-4509 GCA_035941575.1 Pyrinomonadaceae bacterium | reverse complement strand
TACGAACCTGATTCTCGCGACCGGTGCGCGCGAACGCTTTCTACCGTTTCCGGGCTGGACCTTGCCAAACGTGTTTGGCGCGGGTGGTCTCCAAGCGCTCGTCAAAACGGGACTGCCGATCGAAGGAAAACGGGTCGTGATTGCCGGCAGTGGACCGCTGTTGCTTGCGGTTGCGGCGTACTTGCGGCAATGCGGTGCGAACGTGTTGTTGATTGCAGAGCAGGCATCTGTGTCCCGGTTGCCGAAGTTTGGTGTGGCGTTGTTCCGAGTGGGCAAGTCGTCGCAGGCGTTCGAGCTCAAACGAAAACTTAAGGGGACTCGATATCTGACTGGCTGCTGGCCTGTAGCCGCGCACGGGGACGAGAAGCTCGCGAGGGTGACGTTGCAACGCGGCGCCAGGCGTTGGCAGGTTGAGTGTGATTATCTGGCGTGCGGATTTCACCTGGTGCCAAATCTTGAGCTGGCAGAACTGCTCGGTTGCAAGATAGAAAGCGATGCGGTGAGTGTGGATGAGTTTCAGCAAACGAGCGTGCCGCAGGTTTATGCGGCTGGAGAAGCCACCGGGATCGGCGGGTTGGAACTTTCGCTCGTTGAGGGTGAGATTGCCGGGCTGTCCGCTGCCGGCAAGCGTGAAGAAGCGAAGAGGCTCTTTGGCGTGCGCGACAGGCAGAGGAGATTTGCGCGGATTTTGAATGAGACGTTCGCGTTGCGGGAGGAGCTCAAAGATTTGGTTCGTGCGGAGACAATTGTTTGCCGGTGTGAAGATGTTACGTTTGAGCAGTTGCGAGCGCATGAGTCGTGGCGAGCGGCGAAGTTGCAGACGCGCTGTGGGATGGGCCCGTGTCAGGGACGTGTGTGTGGTCCCGCGGTGCAGTTTCTGTTTGGTTGGCAACCTGAGTCTGTGCGGCCGCCGATCTTTCCTGTAACGGTTGAAAGTTTGTGCCACAGATAAACACAGAGGACACGGATAAGACGCGCTTGCGGCGGCTGATGGGGCGAGGAGGCCGAGGACACGGATATGGAGATGAAGTGGCGTGGCGTGATGCCTGCGACGACGACGGCGTTTGACGAGAAACTGAACATAGACCATGGGTTTGTGGCGCGGCATGCGAAGTGGTTAATCGATAATGGGTGCACGGCGATTATCGCCCCGGGTTCACTCGGCGAAGGCGCCACGTTGAGTTTTGACGAGAAGCTTGCGCTATGGACCACGCTCATCGCCGCAGTTGGCGATCGTGCACCGGTCGTCGCCGCGATTGCTTCGCTGAGCACAGCGGACGCAGTGGCGTTGGCGAAACGTGCTGCGGACGTTGGGTGCGAAGGGCTGATGGTTCTACCGCCGTACGTTTATCGCAGCGACTGGGGCGAGATGAAAGCGCACGTTGAAGCCGTGCTTCGCGCTACCAAACTGTCATGCATGCTCTACAACAATCCGATTGCTTACGGCACCGACTTCTTGCCGGAACAGATTCGCGAACTGGCTGAGGAGCACGAGAATCTTCATGCCGTGAAGGAGTCGAGTACTGACGTGCGCCGTATCACCTGGATCAAAGAGCTGCTCGGCAATCGATTAGACATTTCCGTCGGCGTTGACGATGCGATCGTTGAGGGTATTGCGGCGGGAGCTGTTGGTTGGGTGGCCGGACTCGTCAACGCGCTGCCGAAGGAGTCGGTGGCATTGTTTGAGTATGCAATGAACGGCGAGCACGAAAAAGCGAGTGAGCTGTATCGCTGGTTCCTGCCGTTGCTGAGGATGGACACGGTGCCGAAGTTTGTGCAGTTGATTAAGTTGGTGCAGGAGGAAGTCGGGATGGGCTCAACGCGCGTCCGACCGCCACGGCTTCAGTTAATCGGCGGGGAGCTGGAAGATGCACAGTCCGTAATTCGTCACGCTTTAGAAACACGGATTGAGTCAAGTACTTCATCTGCGGCGCGTAATCCGTGATCGAAGGCTTCTTCGAAGAGGGCGACGCCGCTCAGTTCGGAGTGGGCGAAGTGAATTGAGCGATACGGTTTTGCTGCCTCGCGCCGCGCCTGGCCCCAGATGAAGCCGGTGCGGGGGCGGATCATCGCGTGGCCCCAGCGCATTACGTCCAATCGTTCAACCAAGTGGCGAATCTCTCCGTGCGCGCGTGAGAGATCGGTTAATGCAACGTCAGCCCAACCGCGCCAATCAGTTTCCAACAAACGCGTCCTAGCCGCGCGCGCGTTCTCATCACACAGCGGGTAGTAATAAGTAAACACAGTTGGACCACGATCGATGCCGCGCTGGTGTGTGGCGACGACGTAACCAAGCGACTCGCTTTCGTAGAGGACGTTGTCCCAGGCGAGCGGAAAGTCGCGGGCGGAATTGTGTCTCGGACGATCTTTTAAGGTTAAGTTTGCGACCATCCACGCGCCGAACTGAAATTCATTAATGTGTGGAGGCGGAGCTTCGCGATAAGGGCGGATGACGTAGCGAGCGATGAATTGAGGCGCGGCGAAGATGACGTGTTGTGCGCGGTACCCGCGCGGGGTTCGGCCGTCGCGATCGAGGGTGGAGATTTCAATCCGATCGGAAAGCGGATTTAATTCGACTGCGGCGCGGTCGAGTTGGATGTGTGACTTGGATTTCTCGAAAAGGTGACTGACCAACCGTCCGTTTCCTTCGGGCCACGTGATGAGCGATTGTGATTCGACGTTGGGTCTCAACACTCGCGCACAAAAATAGAAAAGCCCGGCCCACGCGCTCGTTTGGTCCAGCCTCATCCCGTAATCGTCACGACACGCGTATTCGACCCACCAGCGCAACCGCGGACTGACAAAGCCGCGCTGATTCATCCATTCGCCCATC
Source organism: Pyrinomonadaceae bacterium (assembly GCA_035941575.1). GTDB lineage: Bacteria > Acidobacteriota > Blastocatellia > Pyrinomonadales > Pyrinomonadaceae > PSRF01. The sequence goes on along the minus strand of DASZDV010000481.1, from coordinate 1,676 downwards.
GAAATTCGATCGAGCGCCGTCACTTCCGCGTCGTCTGAACACGCCGACACCGGCAGCGTAAACGCCCTGCGGCCTTTCGCATCTCGCCACGACACCCAGCGATTGATCTCCTGATTGAACTTTTCCAACTGCTGCTCATCATCCGAACTCGCCCCGGCGTGCAAGTACAATCCTTCATACCATCTGCCTTTGTAAAAGATCCTTTCCTCCGGATCGCGGCAGAGAAACTGCTCGCCGATGATTGGTTCGCCGTCGTTGTCCTTTCCTTCGATCACACCCATCTCGTCGAGCAGCGAGATCAACGGGGTGTTCTCTTTCATCGGGGCGGGAATGTAGTGCGCACCCCACGGAAAAGAGACGGCGCCGTTTGAGCCTGAACGTGACGTACCGCCCGGCGCCTTTTCGATCTCCATTAAAGCAAAATCCTGAAACCCGGATTTTTCTAAATGCCACGCTGCTGTTAAGCCCGCTACACCTCCACCCACGATCACAACGGGCACATCGGTCCACGCATCGTTTGGCACCTCGACGCGTAAGCCATCCCGCAACCGATGTCCGAACACGTCCGAAGTGCCGACAATTTCACCCGGAGGCAACGGCGGGTTCGAGTTTTCGCGGCAAGCGGCGAGTGCGACGGGAAGTCCAAGAAAAGCGGCAAGGATCTCGCGGCGGTTAAAGGTGGTCATTCAGAAATATATGTCCAATAGGTCCTATACGACCTATTCAAATCTCTTCCACTCACTCTCGTAATAACGCACGAGCGCCTGGTTATCGAGGCGGTTGATCTCCACCGGCACCGGCTCGATGTCTTTCGACAACTGAAACATTGCTGCCAGTGTCGGCTGGTCCAGGAATCGCAGACCCTCTGGAGGAGTCGTTGGAACTTCGAATGGACCAGAGCGCGCGAGCGCGAATCCCCAAAGCCCAAAACTCGGCACCGCCGTGTAGTAAGGTTTCACGACGAACCCCGCCGCCTCGAGCGTGCGAATGATGCACCAGTACGAATTTCGCGCGAACATCGGCGACGTCGCCTGCACGCTCACTGCTGCATCTTGCGTCAAACGCTGCCGCAGCAAACGATAAAAACGAGTCGTGTAGAGTTTGCCGAGTGAAAAGCTGTTTGGATCGGGAAAGTCGACAATCGCTGCGTCGTACGCCTGATCGGCCGCTCGCTCGACCCAGATGAAAGCGTCTTCGTTAACAACCTGGACGCGCCGGTCTTCAAACGAATGCTTGTTCAGTTCCGCCAGCAAAGGAAAACGACTCGAGAGCCGCGTCATGTCGGGATCCAAATCGACAAGCGTCACGTGCTCGACTGACGGGTACTTCAAGATCTCACGCAGCGCCAGGCCATCCCCACCTCCCAGCACGAGCACACGTCGCGGACTATTTGCCAGCAGCATTGGCGGATGAACGAGTGCCTCGTGATAGCGATACTCATCGGTCGAGCTGAACTGCAAGTTCCCGTTTAGAAACAACTGAAACCCCGCGCGGCCACGGGTGATCACTATGCGCTGGTAAGGTGTGTCTTTCGCGTAAACGATTTCATCAGCAAACATCTCGTCTTCCGCGAGTGAAGTAAGCGTGTTTGCTTTAACAAGAGCAATCAACAACAGCGCCAGCACGATAGCGGAGCGCACGCGCAGCCCGGTGATTCGTCCTTTGATCAGTGGCCG
>DASZDV010000480.1:0-8064 GCA_035941575.1 Pyrinomonadaceae bacterium | reverse complement strand
AGCACTCCCACACCGGTCCCGAGAACACTCACGGCAGTACGAGCAGGTCGATGAGCAATGTTTGACAGTACCAGGCTATCCATAAGACGTTGTAACCGCGGACTTCGATTAAGAATGCGGCGCCACGCATTTGGCAGCGTGCGCCAGGTAAGTACGAGCAGACCGGCCGATGTCCAGGCGACGATCGCTGCTTTTCGCACGAGTGCGAGTGCGAGTCCAGCGGCAGGTGTGAAGCCCAGACCTTTTTGCAGAATCACTTCGGTGCCGCCTTCGTAAACGCCAATCGTGCCCGGCACAAATGCGAACACGAAGTTGATGACTTTAGTAAGCGACTCAATGATGTAAGCCTGCGACCACTGCGGATGAAAGCCGAGCATGCGCAGCGCCGCGTAAACCTCCACTACGCTTGTCGCGTGTGCCAGGAGGTTGCACACAATCATCGCGAAGAACGCGGCGGGATGATGCTTATAAAAATCGTAAACTTTCGACTCGATGTGATAGATGTGGTCGCGGCGTTTCAGAATCACCTTTGGACTCAGCCGCAACTGCGCAAGTCGATCGATAATCCACGTCAACAACATCACGCGGCGCTTCGCGGCCACTGCTGCGATCAAGATCCCCAACGCCGCTATGAGCGCGATACCTAAGAGCACTACGTACACTTGCGGCGGCAACGGGTATCTCAACAACATCACTACCGCGCCCGTGAGAACGAAGAAAACTACTGACAGGTTGTAAAGCAGGTTATCGACGACGAGGGCAGGCACGCCGTAAGTCAAAGGGATACGTTTACGAAGCAATGCAACCTTCGTCGCTTCGCCGAGCAATGGACCAGTGAACGTCAGGAAGCTGATTGCTTCCCCGCCAAGACGCGCGGCGAACGCGTGCCGCATCGTGATACGCCGGTGTTCGGCCGGAACAGCGGCGCGCATCGCGATCGTGCGAAGCAAATGGCGGAGACCGTTGAGACCGAGAATGACGAAGAAGCCGAACCCGATCCGTAACAGCGCATCGAAGAGAGGCTGAACGCCGACGCGATTAATGACGAAAATAAGGAGAGCAAGACCAAACAGGAAGGCTATGGCCTGTAGCCAGACGAATGAACGGCGAGACGTACTCGCATCGGAAGCTTCTGGTTCTTCCGAGAGTTCTTCCCCGTCGGCCGCCGGCCAGTTTTCTATAAACTCTTCTCTCGACTCAATCAAGGTAAGGCATTCACTCCAGTACCCGCGACCTTTTGCCCTTGCGAGTACGCGGGCAGCAGCTCTTTAACGATGCGACCAGGAAAATGCGTGAATCCTCTTTCCCTCAACGTTGGCGCGGGATTGTTATCATCGCGTAATTCGCCGGTTAATGCCAACAGCGTGGGCACGAAGCTAAGACTGTCGTAAGGTGCGGTGATGTCGAGTGCGCGTGGGACCGACGTGTTCTGGCCTCCGGCTACCATGAACACGGAATGAGTCGCGATGCGAAAGAACGAACCGTGATTACCGCCAGGGTTGAAGCCGCGCACGTCGAAGTTCCAATGGTTCTGCGCGACGATCAACATGTCGGGCTCGACAAGTTCGCGTTTGCGACGTGCGAAGTCGCGCATCGTTCGTTCCTGATCGCTGAGGTTTGCATCTGACGAGGAGAGACTTTCGATCCAGTGGCGTGCTAGTTCTTCGTGCAGCCCAATAAGACCATTTGAATATCGCGTTCGATGTAACGCCTCGAGCCATTCCGTATCCGTGTGCCACTGGCTCAACCACGCAGTTCGATCGCTGACGGGAATGTTAAGGTTGGGATCCTCGAAGATGCGCAACGGCAAATCCGCCTGCCAACTGATCGACTGGAAATGTAATTGTCCATTTGCGTCCTGCGTTAGGTTGTTGACTGGCAGATATCGCAGGCTTAACTGGCCGGCTGCGTCACGACGAGACAATATCAACGCCTGGCGATTTGCTCCCCCCGAAACCCAAACGACGTCATCATCGATCTGCTTGTCTTCGATTAATGGAAGGACAAGTTCACGTGAGAGCCGCGTCGCGATCAAGTCGATGGGACGATTTGTGATTCCGCGCTGCACGTTGTTTCGAACAGTGACGCCTTGCAGTAACGAGAAATAATCAACCCGCACAAAACTGCGTTCCATGTTGAGCGAGCCGTCAGAGTTGAGCACAAGACCGTTCGGTCCGAGTCCGACAACGTAATTCTGTAACTCGTAAAGCGTGTTGCGATCGCCCATCGCCTGTTTAGGAATCACAGACTGAATTCTGATTCGCGCAGGTGAAAATGCCTCTGCGGGCAGCTTGAGAAGATTCTCCAGAGTCGCGGCATAGTCGGTGTATTCCTTTTGCTCACGTTGCCAACGATCGAGCTGTACGAAGATTCGCTTTGCTGCATCGTCGACTCCGGCGTTCTGCTGTTCCTTTGTAAACTTTTTCGGTTGCGATTCCCACAGTTTGCGTTGTTCTTCGATTGCCCGGTTCAGAGCGTTAAGTTCTCGTTTCAGTTCGTTGAGATCCTGCTGCCAGTCAGCGCGACGGCGTTCGATGACACTGAAAAACGCATCCGCGGCCGCTCTTTGAAGATCCACTGACAAATCTCGACGTTGCATCTGTTGCAACAGAATGTGCAGGACGTTCAGATCGCTGTCGCGCAGGTGCAGTGACGCGCGTTCGTTCCCGTCGAAGTCCAGCAACGCAGTCGGATAGGTGGTGCTTTCGCCTTTGAGATAGTAGGTATCGGGAGTTGTAGTGGTAATCAAAGGTACAAGCGGGTTGACGCCTTTGATTGAGTAGTCGAGCATCAACCGGCGCTTGGTGATGACATGGTGCCCGCCACCCGCACGGCTGCCGAGTAGTTTCACGAGGTTATAACCCTGACTGTAGATCTGCGTGTCGGTGTTGAAACCGTGATCTGAAACAACGACGAGGGCCGTGTCTGCGGCCAGCGGGCTCTGCTGGATCGTGGTCCATACCTGGCCGATGATCGCATCGATCTGTTTCAGCACAAGCAACTGCGACTGCATGTCGTTGTTGTGATGTGCAATGTGATCGTAGTCCATGAGCATGAGGTCGAGATACCGGATCTTGGGGTCCGCCAGCTTCCGGATCAGTTCGCGCACGAGTTCGTCGCGCAGCGCACTCCTCATCTCAAACCCCATGGTCCATTCGTCAAACAGTTCCTTCGCCGGCTTGCTAAAACGATTTTGGAGACCGCCTTGAAGCGTCGAGTAGCGCAGGCCTCGCCAGTAAAGCGAGGCCGTCATATAACGCTCGTCGTGTCCAAAGGCGTCGGGCAGCATCGGCAGACCCAATGAATCAAGCACCTCGACGCCCGGCATGTCGATGCGCGCGCCGACGATGCCAGCGACGTAAACCGGAAAAAAGTTCAGGTAATCGTAAGAATGGAGCGTGTAGCGATCGAACTCGACGTTGCCTTTGATTTGAAGATGTTGACCGGTTTCCAGTAAAGACCATGAAGGAGCCGACAAGCTCATCCCGCGCACGTAAAAACTCGAGAGCCGCGAACCGCGCTGGTAAAAGATGTGGTCGATCCACGGCAGAACGCTTTTGCCGGTGTCGTTGTCCTTCTGCTTCACAAAGCGGTCAACAAGGTCGTAGGGCAATCCGTCGCATTTGATGACCACGAGCCGCTTCGTCTGTGCCGCAGCGGTCGAAACGACGCAGAGGACCGCCACGACGACGCCGATCGTCAATTTGCGCAGATAAAGGCCAGCGCTGCGCTGCATCTTTATGGCTGGCCTACTTTGACTGATGAGCTGTTCACAGTGACAGCTATGGGTTGGACTCGAGGAGTTACACCACGAAGATAATCGCTCGCGATATCACGGAACGTCTGGTCGACCGCGGGGTTTTGTGAGATACGCAGCAGTTCGTTTTTCGCTTTGGGATTGCCGATACGCGAAAGGCTGTCGAGGCACGCGCGTCTCGTCTCATCGTCCTTTGTTCGAGCAAAAATGTTCGCAGCAGCCGAGGCTGCGCGAGCGTTAGCCTCCGCGCCGTGATCGGCGATGAATCTTAGCGACCTCAGCACGTCGTTCAGGTTCGAAGTGATCTCAACTTCGGCACTCGACTTCGCGATCTGTTGCAGGAAATTCGTGTGGTATTGGAGCCGACGCGCGATGTCGAGACGCTCTTCCATATCGCTCGTGCGTTCTTCACGATGAACGTATTTACCAAACGTCAAAACATTCAACGCACGTAAAGCAATGCGCGCCTTTGTGCCGTGCTCGAGCGGCAGCATCTCAGCCCGCCGGTCCTTTTCGAGCCTTGCGGCGAGTCCGTTTGGATCTTTAGCCCACTTCAGAAGCGTGGCGTATTGTTCGAGCGCGAGATTTGCTTCTGCGTTCAGATCGTTTTCGAAGGGATTCAGCGAAATGGTTTCCAGGCGTCCGCCGATCTCGTTGCGCAAATCCGGTTCCATCGACTTGTTGAGCGCAAGCAATAGTTTAAGCTGCGAATAGGTTTGCAAACGCGACGGTTGATTGATGTCAATTCCGCGCCGGCCGGTCACGAAATCAAAGACGGTGCGCCCGAGGAAGTAGGGAAGATTTCCGAACTTCGAAACTGATAGAACATTGCGTGTGACGTCGTTCAAAACACGTCGCGACATTTCGCGCTTCTTTGGATTGTAACTGTCGCGAAAATCAACGAGCAGCATCGGAATCTTTGGATTGTCGAGTCCGTAAAGTCCGAGCGGGATCATCTCGACCGCTTCTGCTCCCGGCGTGTCGCTGCTTACGAGCTGATTGTCGGAATCGAAATAACGAGTTTCGACGTACCCGTGCCAATCCAACAGGCGTTTGTCAGTCCACGGATTCGCGATGTTAAGAAAACGACCGTCATAACGGGCGCCCTGTTGTTTGATCAGGTCGCGTTTTGCGACCCACAACAAAGCGTGTGTAGCGCTGCCGTCAGGCATCAGTAGCGGTTCGAAATAAAGTGACTCAGCCTCCGCGCGTTGTCGCAACAGTTCCCAGTTATGAGCGCGCTCGTCGCGGACCTGCGTAGTCTTTTTCGCGTAGTAACTTCCCAGATTTGCATCGTCGACCAGGCCGCCAAACGTTTTATCAGTCAACAGCAGACGGCCCTGAATCGTGGCCATCTCTGCATCACTCAAAGCGCGTTCGCCTTCGACAGCCTCGTACAGCGACAGAACGGAGAGCGCACGAATAATGTGCGACTTTCGATAGTCACTCGTGTTGCGTCGATACGAAGTAGTTGACGCTTTGATTGGCGTGCCGTACGGATCGAGCAGGATGTTTTGTAACGCGGTCCAGAAGATCTTGTTCCACACCTCGCTTTCCGGCGACGCGAGATCCAGCGCGGGTGGAGGCGTCTTTGACGTCCGCTCTTTATTGCCGACCCGTGCGTAGAAGAAGGGAATTGCAGCCGCCAGCCGCTGCTTCATTGAGGGACGCGTGTACGTCAGCGGCCAGACGTAACGCAGACGATTGTTCTCAGGAATGTTGTCACCGAGAGTGTCGCGAAGAATCGACACCAGCGGGATCCACTTATCGTTTTTATCGGACTCGAGACCCGAAAGTTTGGCGTGAACAGTGATTAGCTCTGCGCCGCCCGGCACTTCGATCCGTTCTAACCGCAAAATCTGGGAAAGCGGTGGCGTGGGATCGGTGTCGGATAAGTTGCCGGGATTTGGACCCTGTGCCCTGCCGGATAGAAGTGGGAGAAGTGGCGAGATAACGAGCAGAAATGCGAAGAAGCTCGCCCTCAGATGCCAGTGCCTAAAGCGTTGGATCGTCATCCTTTGTCGTTCGAACACTTACAAAATCTGGCAGTTGGGGAGTTTGTGCTGCACTCCGGGACCGCAGGAATTGGCAGCCACTCAAATAACCTCGCCCTCACTAACTCGAACTGCAATAGTTATGCCCCTGAGGGCGTTAACTAAATATACATCAGTCTAACGACGCGTGGGCCGATTTTGTGTCGCGCTTATGACACGTAATGCATTGCAACAGTCCAGGATCAGATGCCCGCATAACACAGCGAAGTTGCCGTTCAATGAGACGCTTGTCGCTGTTCATTTGTTAGCGTGTGGATTGGCGGCTTGTGAGGCAGAACTGCGCGATGTGGCCAGATTGAACTACGGGACATAACTGGACGGCTGGCCCGTGGTGTCGACTTCTTTACCTTCCTTGGGTGGCGCAGTCCAGCCAGAACGTTCCAACAGTCCGACGGCAAAGCGAATCGGAACTGCGAAATTCGAAGCTTGATTTTCGGTAAAGACAGCAAAGTTAACGCCGATTACGCGTCCGGATGGACCAAAGAGCGGTGCGCCCGAACCACCCTCGGCTGTACGCGCGTCGTAAACGATACGCCGCACGTCGAGATCCGTGATGCTGCCTTGCGTAGTCAACGGTTGAATACGTTTGGTTTCGGCGAGATACGCCAATTGCGCCATCGGAGTGCCGTATCGTTGCTGAATTCCTCTCGATTCGGCGTCGTCGAGCAATGCAAGCAGCCGGTCCGGACCCGACGGATAACCCATCATGACAACCGTCTTGCCGACCGCGACTGCATCCGGATCTGTTTCCAACGGAAGTACGGGAAGTTCGTCAGGAACCTCAGGAACGTCGATTTCGCAAACCGCGAGGTCGTCTCGCTGCGAGGCGTTTTTAAACTTGAGGGGAATGGCCTGCGCGAAATCCGGGAAGTAAGCAATCAGTTTCTTCAGACGCGGCTGGGCCTTCAAACCGCCCGTGATGCTTTGCGCGCGATCGTCCGCCATCCAGGGCTGAGCGATGTGTCGATTAGTGATCACCATTCCCTGGCCCACATAGAATCCGCTACCGACGAACTCATATTCGGCCACGGCGGCGTTGCCTTCCGGCGTTAACGCTTCGGGCGCATTGCCACTTTGAACCGCGCTGCCGCTATCGTTCACTTGCGATTCGGCGAAACGAAGCGGGCGTCCGGTTCCGGTTTCCACGAAGTAGAACGAGCCGGCGATCAGACAAACGCCGCGGCCGTATTCACTCCGTAACTTTACTGCCAGCGAGAGACTGTCCTGGAGTTCCTTCGTCGAGCGGCCGAGATCCGACAACTGCGTATTCGTTTTCAACACCTGATCGCGCATCTGGCCGAGCTGTGCGCGCTGATCGTCGATCAGCCGGCGACTACGCTGAATCTCCTTGTACATCGCGAAGCCGAGATAAAGAACGCCACCAACGAGTGCTAGAGCGATCGCGAGCGTGATCAACTTTGTGCTCGGGTTAATCTCGCGGACGAGCTCGCGGGTGAACTCGCGCAGAAAGACTTTCGCATCGTCGCGCCTGGCCGTGGCGGCTGATTCGATTGCGGCCGCTTCGATAAACGGCGCGACGTGCGTTTCACGGCCAGGGGGAACGACGGCCGGCAGTGCTCTGACCGGGTAGAAGTGAAGCACCAGTGCGGAATCGTCGACACGGACTTCATCGCCGTCGCGGATTTCCGCGCCGATTTTCGCAGGCTCGCCGTTGACGGTCAGCGGAAGCCCATGATCGAAACCAGTCACTCGGTAGGCGCCGTTCGCACGCGCCAATTCGATTAATGTTCCGTTTTCGGCGGTTTTTGGCAGACTTGAGGCTCTTAGACGCAGATTGCACGTCTCAGTCGTGCCGATGCGAATGCTGTCGTCGGTGAGGATTTCGGTGTGCCGGTCTTCGCCCGAGGAGATGTGAATAACGAGGCCAGTTGCCATAAATAGCTAAAAAGCGTCAACCTCTCGACGCCTCATTCTACAATGAGTTAGCATGAAATCGAAACGAGGTTGTGCGTGGCGGAAGTTAATTTCATCGAGGATTGCGAGCGGTTGATTGAACTTGCGCCGGTGGCTGCGGCGCGGATTAAGCATCACGTTTTTGTTTGCACAGGAAAGTCGTGTTCGGCAGTCGACAGTGCTGCCGTTAAGGAAGCTTTCGAACGCGAACTCAAGGCGCGCGAGCTTCAATGGGGCACGTTGAAGAAAGGTCGCAATCCTGACGGCACGGTCGTGTTGACTGAGTGTGGCTCTGTAGGTTTTTGCGCGATAGGCGCTGCGGTGATGGTCTATCCCGAC
>DASZDV010000479.1:0-15578 GCA_035941575.1 Pyrinomonadaceae bacterium | reverse complement strand
ACAGGATCAGACGCAGCTCTTTCATCTTTTCGTAGAACGGATCGCACAGCGGGTCGGAAGGATCGAACCCCATCGCGTTTGGCAACCACTTCACGACACGCGCACCACGCTTGGCGCACTTCTCCAGTTCTTCAAGCGCGTCCGGACGGTAAGGGTTTACCGAAATGTTTGGAACAAACAGATCCGGTTGCTGTTCGGCCAACTTAAACACGTATTCGTTCGGCACATAGAACTCAGTCTTTTCCAGATCTACGGAACCGTCGCGACGATAATGCTTGTCAAACGCGAGTAGGCGATGCTTGCCGTGGTTTGGAATGTTGACAACGAGATCTGTGAGACGTTGAAACAATTGCGCGTCAGCCCTGTGTTCGTCCGCGACACCAGCCGAACTCATATACACTTTGAACTTCAGCCGGTGAAACGGATGCATCCACGTTCGCATCTTCGCGTTCACGAACGCGCGGCTGCCGTTCGAGCCGAGTCCTGCGATATGAACGTGGTGGTCCACGAGGCGCTGCGGATCGACGTCGTCGAAGGCGCGCTTGATTAAATCAGAAGCCTGTTTACTGATGTTTCCGGCGAGCTCGTTCGGGTTGTGGTTGAACGCTCCGCCGATGTAGTGAATCAGGCACATTTAGGAGTTTTGAGAACTTCGCTCGAGCCGGATCATCGTGCCCTGCATAGTCGCGATGAGTTCGCGCTGCTCTCCAGTGAAAGCGTGAACATCAGCTCTAACGACAGTCAACGTGCGGCCCGACTTGATTACTTCTGCGCGCGCGGTAAACGTTTCGCCTTTCGCGGGACGCAGCAGATTCAATTTGAACTCGACCGCGAGTACGTCCGAGCCGGGCGGCATCAGCGTATAAGCCGCATAACCACAGGCGGAATCAGCGATCGTGGTAATAATGCCGGCGTGCACGTAACCGTGCTGTTGCGTTAAGTCGCGCCGGTAAGGCAGCGTGATCTCGATGATGCCGGGTTCGAGGCGTGTGAGTTCGCCGCCGATCAACGACATAACCGACTGTTTGGCGAAACTCTCCTTTACTTCTTTAACAAACGAGGGATTGCTTGCGTGATGCGGCATCAGTTAGGGGCTATCGATAGAGCTTCCCGTTCCAGCGTCTTCTAGTTCGCGAGAGCGTACGTCCGTTGTCGTTGATCTTCCCGTTCTCGCTGTCAGTATAAACGCTAAAGGATTTAGCGAAAGCCCCGTCGCGAATTATGTTGAGAGGCGCAGCGTTCGGAGGAGGATTTCCAAACAACACCGCTGACGAGATCTCGTTGGTTGGACCATGGCCGCCGGCAAATAATTTCTTCGGCAGGGCGTGCTTCGTGGTGGCATCGATTGCGAAGTAGTAGTTAGTCAGCGTCGGGTTCAGTCCGCCGGACCAGGTTGCAATCTCGATGATGAGGTCGCTGTTCAGCTTGCCGAAGTTAAGGATGACGGGATTATCGGCACGCGAGAAGTAGCCATCCAGCACCTGACTGACGTAGACCTTCCCTTGGTCGCGGTATAGAAGAAAGCCGTTGGAGCCGCCGTATTCCGTCTGGTAACAAGGATCAGGGAGCATCAACAACCGGATTTGGTCCTCGCCAAAAAGCCAGAACGCGTATTCGCCGTCAGCAAACTGGCGTCGCTCCTCAGCGTTTAGCGGGCCCGGCTGGCCGTCTTTGAAGTCACACGCATTCAGGTCGGAAACAGTAGTCTGCCACCACTCAGGATGGTTCAGTGTTGAGAGCTCGGAGATTAGATCTTTCAACGCTGCCAGTCGCGCGGGATTCTTCAACTGCTTCTCATCCCAGTCCTGTCCTTCGCCGCACTGGTAGTTGAGCTGGGGCATCGGCTTCAGCGCCGCCGCTGCCGTTCTTTTGCAAGCGGTCACAGACCTGCGCTGTGCGAGCGCCGGACCATTAACGAGAACGGCAACGAAAGTAAAAGCAATTGCTGAGCGAAGTATTCTCATCGTTGGAACCAACGGAAGAAGCGCGACGCCAGAAGTCCGAGAAATAACGCGTAAATCGCGGACCAGAAGGGCCGGGTCACGATGGAAGTGAAATCGCCCGGTTCGGGGCTGATTATCAAAGGCAGGACGCCCCAGAGCAGCACCATCCCGAACAACAGCCCTGCAGCGGCGCCTATGAGATAAACGCGTGAGCTGAAGTTTGCGGTACCGCCGATCGTGAGGCCGGTTAGTACCGCGATCGCGAGCGTCGGGACGAGTAGCACGAACAGCAACATCAACGGCAGGACCGTCGTTGCTGCGAGCAGTGTTGGAAGGAACTCTCGCACGTCCGCAGCGATAGTCACGACGCCGGCCACATACGCCACCGCCAGACCCACGAGAGCGCTGAGCAAACCGGCGGCAGCACCGAGAAGTATTCTTCGTGTCACGGCGTTGAACAGGGAGCCTCGGGCGCTGAATTGGACCCTACGGCTAACAACGCGCGGGCGTTGCGCTGTAGGCCCGCGAGTTTCGCGCGTTTCATCGCACTGCCGCGAAATCGTTGCGCGTACGTTTCAGGTGTGAGTTCGAGAACTTCACCAAGATCCGCATTAACGTTCCCCTCGCGCGGCGCGAACCGCGATTCATTCGTCACTTGTTCAAAACGGTTCCACGGGCAAACGTCCTGGCAAATATCGCAACCATACAACCATCCTGAAAGCCCCTGCTGAACATTAACCGGCAACTCCGGCGCGCGCAGTTCGATCGTCGCATACGAAATGCACTTGTTTGAGTCGACGACATACGGCTCCGTTATCGCTTGGGTCGGACACGCCTCAATGCACAACGTGCACGTGCCGCAATGGTCCTCAGACACTTCAATATCCGGCTCGAGATCCAGATTCAATAGCAACTCGCCAATGAAAACCCACGAACCGAATTCCGGTGTAATGACATTTGTATGTTTGCCAAGCCATCCGAGACCCGCGCGAACGGCCCACGCCTTATCCATCGTGGGTTGAATGTCAACGCACACTTTTCCCGCGGCGGTTGGTTCCTGTCCACGTATCCACGCAAGCAACGACTCGAGTTTGGTCTTCAAAACATCGTGATAGTCGTCGCCCCACGCATAACGAGACACTTTGCCTGCTTCTAAATTTTGCTGGTGCTGATCCGGTGTGTAGTAATTGAGGGCAACAACAAGAACAGAACGCGCTTGCGGAAAAAGTGTGCGCGGATCGAGACGTTTCTCAACGTCTCGGGCCATCCACGCCATCTCCCCGTGATAGCCGCGGGCGAGCCACTCTTTCAACTGTGGCCGTTCGTGGTCCAGCGGTTCAGCCCGGACGACGCCGACCTTATCAAAACCCTCGCTGAGCGCGCGTTCTTTAATAGCTAACGCATCCACAGAACACACAGATTAACACAAACAATCTGTGTTACCTGTGGCGGGGCTTACGGGCGAGGCAACGCTTGCATCGTGACCGTTATGATGGGCGTCTCGCCGGCCGTGCGACTGTACGAAACCCAATAACCAGCCTTCGGATACCGCACCAGTTTGTGTTTCGATCCATCCGACTTTGTTTCAAAATCGGAGCCAAACACCTGTTGGGGCGTTATAACGTCAGCGGCGCCGTTCATGTAGTCGACGGAGATCGCCGTCACCTTTTTCGTCGTCTTATCGTAGAGAATCTGGCAGGTCTCTTTTTCGCCGAAGACGTAGAAGTCCTGCTCCTCGCCCTTATCGGCCGGAGCGCCAAGCTTCTTACGCACGTCGTCGGCAACCCAACCAATCTGAATGCCCCGATACTCATGGAAGATAGGCGATTCTTCCGCAGCGGCGGCAGCAGCAGCCGCATGCCTTCGCGTCGTTTGGCCAACGGCGACGGTTGATAACAAAAGCGGGATGGTCAATAGCAGAAACCGGCTTACTACCCACGGTCTCGAGGATCGAAAGTGAGTCATCGGTTTACTCCTTTCCAGGAATAAAATGTTTACCACCAAACTGGCAGGGAATGAGACCCACGGAAGCGCCCGTGAAAGGTCGTCCGACGGGCTCACATGTCGGGAACAATAATCCCAAGAAATTCCGATGTCAATGTCTGACAGGCACTGCTAAAATGCCATGCTTTTCTTTGCAAAGGAGCCAAAAACTTGATGAAGAGAAACGTGCTGCTGACAGCACTCGCCGCGATTGGTCTATTGATGGTCCTATGGTTGTCAGCGTGTCAAAAAGCTGCGCCACCGACTAACCTTGCCGGCAGTAGCGCGGCCGCGAGTCCCACTCCTGAGAAGTTCGACGCGGCTGCAATCGAAGCGGAACTGATCAAGCTCGAACGCGCATGGGCCGACGCAGTGAAGAACGGCGACGCCGACACGGTCAGGCGTGTTATGGCAGACGACATTGTGATCATCAACCCCGACGGCGCGAACCCGACCAAGGCCGAAGAGGTTCGATCCATTCAGGAGCGACTCCTCACTATAGAGTCATGGGAGATTTTGGAGCCAAAGGTAGTAGTGCTCGACGCAAACAACGCATTTGTGAGCGGGCGTGGAGTCATTAAGAACGGTAAGGCTAAGGTTCCAAACTCAAAACGAACGATCGATATCAGCGGTGAGTATCGTTTCCTTGATGTGTACGCAAGACGAAACGGCACTTGGCAAGCGGTCGCGTCTCAGACCACAAAGATTGAGACTCAGTAGTCTGTGCTCCAGATACCGGGAATAATCGTTGAGCAGGTGGGACAGCGTCCTTCGGGCGTAACTCTCACCTGCCGGATCAGATAACCAAACCTGTCAACTAGAAACTCATCGCACGATGGGCAGTAAGTGTTTTCCCAGCGTCCAACCCTGCCCGGAAGATTTCCCGCGTAGATGTAACGAAGCCCCGCCTCACGACCAATTTCGCAGGCCCGAATCAATTGTTCGGCAGTCGTGTTTGAGTTGTCAGTCATTCTGTAATCCTGGTGAAACGCGGTCACATGCCAGGGAATATCAGGAGAAACTGAAGCGATAAACTCAGCCGCACTCCGCAGCTCGTCTGTTGAATCATTGAAACCGGGGATTACCAACGTCACGATCTCTTCCCAGAAGCCGCGTTCATGGACCATCTTGACCGTGTCGAGAATGTTGTCTATGACGCCACCCAGCTGGCGATAGTTCTTATCGTTCATCGACTTCAAATCGATCTTGTAGCAGTCAGTCCACGGCCGCAGGTAATCAAGCACTTGCGGTGTGGCGTTGCCGTTTGAGATGAACGCGGTCTTAAAACCTTCCGGACGAGCTTTTTTGAAGACTTCAACAGCCCACTCCGCGGTGATCAACGGCTCGTTATAACTGCTGCCCACCATCGCCGCGCCGTAAGTTTTGGCCATCGTCACGAGACGATCAGGTGACACGATTGTTGGACTCGTTCCGGCGGCGTCGTCACGCAAAGCTTGAGAAGTGAGCCAGTTTTGACAGTAGGCGCAATGCAGATCGCAGCCGAGCATGCCGAACGTTAGCGTGTCGGAACCCGGCAAGACGTGAAAGAAAGGCTTCTTTTCCGTCGGATCGCATGCTAAAGCAGCGACGTAGTTCGTCGGTACGCGAAGATGTCCGCCTTCGTTGAAACGAACTTTACAGATGCCGCGTTTGCCGAGCTTGATCAGGCACCGGTGACCGCACGCATAGCATTTCAGGGCGCCGGCGTCGAGATGTTCAGTGAGTTCGGGCGCACCCTCGGTAGTCATCGAATCGAGGACATTTGCGAGTGGCGCGCTGGTAGTGCTTATTGGCATTGCTGAAGTACTCTATATTTTAATCCAATGATAATCGAAGAACTAACGGTCACGGCCTTCCAGCAACACACCCGCATCGTGGCTTGCGAAACAACGAGGCAGGCAATCTGCATTGACCCCGGCGACGAGGCTCAACGCATCGTCGAGACCCTCGAAAGGCTCGGACTCACGTTGCAGGCAATTACTTTGACGCACGCGCACCTCGATCACGTTGGCGGCGTTGCGGCGCTAAAAAAACTCAAGCCAGAAGCGAAGATCAATCTGCACAAAGGCGATGAGTTCATGTACCGGGCGCTACCGGAGCAGCCGGCATGGATCGGGATTCCTCGCGCGCAGTGGGCGTCGCTCGGATTTGCTTTCGAAGAGCCGCCGCCGATTGATGAATATTGGACTGATGGACAGAAGTATGCTGTTGGCGACCTGGAGTTTGAAGTCCGGCATTGTCCCGGGCACACACCGGGTCACGTCGTTTTGTACGAACCGAAAGAGCAGAAGGTGTTTGTTGGCGACGTGCTGTTTGCAGGATCTATTGGCAGAACAGATCTGCCCGGCGGATCTACAGAGCAGTTGCTTGATTCGATCAAGAACAAGCTGCTGACACTCGACGACGACGTGACGGTTTATTCAGGACACGGATCGTTGACGACGATCGGCGAAGAGCGCCGGACAAATCCGTTTTTAACTGGCGGCTTTCGAATCGGCGGAACAAGGTTTTGAGAACAGGGGTCAGCGAAGACGCTGCGCTTTCATTTCTTCCCACCGGTCTTTCTGCTCGTCATCCAACTGGCTTGGTAGAGTGTCGACCGGGATGTTGTATTGCTCGCAGAATTGCCGCCACAGGACGAATCGCAGATCGTACTGACCGGTCGAGTCTGAGACCGAATTATCCACTGGTGGTGGCTGCTTGTTACGCTGTCCCCTGTTCATGACTTCCTTCACCCTGCCTTGATGAGTTTCAGGAAGTGTAACAGCTTTTCACGATTATTTCTCTACGATGTCCTTCTTCAAGCTTGTGACAAAAGCGAGAATCTCGCCTTTCTCTTTCTCGGGCACTTTGAATTTGTCGAGCGAAGCGACGAGATGTTTGGCCGCCCCGTCCCAATCGGCACTGGTGATGCCAAGGCCCGCGTGTGAAGTCTTCATTTCTCGTCCCGTGTAGATGCACGGTCCGCCTGTCGCGGCGCAAAACTGATCGAGAATGTGCTGCCGAATTCGTTTCGTTGAATCAGTGCTGTGGCCGACGAAGAACTTCTCAAACTGCTTGACGGCGACGAGTCTGCCGATGAAATCATCGACGACCGCGGCAAGCGCGTTGTAACCGCCAACGCGTTCGTAGAGTGATTTCTCCTGCGCCTGGCTCGGCATCGAGCCGGTGATCGTCAACAGCACTGAAAAAACTACGCCAAGGAACATGGCCCGCTGAAAACGTGAGTTGTGCATGTTTAGTTGATCTCCTTTGTTTATGAAGTTGTCGCATAACCAGTTTGAAGTACGGAGCCGAAGAACTATTCGGATTTAGAGTTCACCTCGGAGGTAGATTGCGCCGGTTGGACTGTTAACGCCTCCGGCGGGTTCCAGGGTGACTGCGAAGACAGCGGAGTTGCGAGCTGTCTCCGGAACTTGATCTTGCGTTGTGCTGCTGCCAGTGTCGTCGGGCGAGAACGACTTGCCGGGCAGTGGTGGTTTATTGCCGACGATGAACCAGAGTTGGTACTGCTTGCCTTGAGGCGCGCGCGGCAGACCATTGGCGATCAGGATCGCGCGGCCGTTTTTGTTGTAAGCGAGTTTTGCGGTGGCGGATGTGGCTTCCGCTGTGCCGGCGAGTTCGGCCACACGCGAGCCTGGTTCGGTTAACAACTGGTAGAACTCGTTTTGCTGTCTTAAGGAGCGGTTTTGTTGCCACAGTGCAACGACGGAGATAATTAGAGCTGCAAAGAGAATGATGGCGGCTATGGAGCCGAGAGAGCCGAGTGAGTTCCACAGGTTTCGCTGAGCGCCTGGAAATGGCACCACATTTGACACAGATTTGTCAGAACGGATTTGAGTCAAAATACGTTCGCGGACGCGTGGTGATGGTTCCATTGGTTTAACACTCAAGGCGAGGCTCGCGGCGGTAGCCTCCCACTCAGCCACATCGCGGCGGCACTCCGCACACGTAGCGAGATGTTCATTCAACGCACGTTCATCTGACGCATCAAGCGCAGACAGCGCGTGAGCCGGAATCATCTCTTTGTAATCGTCGTGGCCCATCTTCCTCAAAATCCAAAACTCGCGTCTTTACCAGCCAGCAGTTCGCGCAACTTCATCATGCCGGTCCGCATGCGAGTCTTAACCGTTCCAAGCGGCGCTCCGAGGCGCGCTGCGATCTCTGATTGGGTGAGTCCGTCAAAATAGGCGAGCATCAGGGGCCGCTTCTGCTCGTCGGGGAGTTGGTCCAGTGCGTTGGTTATCAGACCACGTTGTTCCGATCTGAACGCGTCACTGGCAGCGTCGGAAATCGCTTCCGCCTCATCTCTCGCACCCGCAATCGCAACACGTTCACGCGCCGCAAGCGAGCGCAGCCGATCGATGCCGCGGCTGCGCGCCATGGTCACGAGCCAGGTAAACGGCCGTCCGCGATTCTCGTCGAAATCTGCCGCTCGTCGCCATACCTGCAAGAACACTTCCTGGAGCACATCTTCCGCTTCCTCACGGTTACTCAATATACGCATCAGCAACCCAAACAGGATTATGCGGTAACGATCGTAGAGATCCGCGAGGGCGCCCTCGTCCCGCGCGACGATCGCGTTCAGCAGTTCAATATCATTGTTTTGTGCTTGTTCGGGTCGCAAGGCCTCAGGATATACGGGTGAGGAGGGCCAATCGGATTGGCCCCGAACTACACGAATTTTATTAACAATTAGGCGACCGTGATCTCTTCCGCCAGGTAAACGTCCTGAATCGCATTCAGTAACTGAACGCCTTCATTCATTGGACGCTGGAATGCCTTGCGGCCGGAGATTAGTCCCATGCCGCCGCCGCGTTTGTTGATGACCGCGGTGCGAACTGCTTCGGTCAGGTCGCTGGCGCCCTTCGATTCGCCGCCTGAATTAATCAAACCGCAGCGGCCCATGTAACAGTTGGCCACCTGGTAGCGGACCAGATCGATTGGGTTGTCACTAGTCAGTTTTTCGTAAACGAGTTTGCTGGTCTTTCCGTAAGAACTACCCAACGCGGCTTCGACAGCTTTGTAGCCGCCGTTTCGTTCGGGAAGCTTCTGTTTGATGATATCGGCCTGAATCGTCACACCGAGGTGATTCGCCTGGGCCGTGAGATCGGCTGAAGCGTGCATGTCGCCTTCAGGGGTTTTAAATTTTGGATTACGCAGGTAACACCACAGGATGCAGGCCATGCCCAATTCGTGAGCTTCCGCGAATGCTTCGCTGATCTCGGTGATCTGGCGTGTGGACTCGTCAGAACCGAAATAGATCGTTGCGCCGACAGCCACAGCGCCGAGGTTGTGTGCTTCTTTGACGGTGCCAAACAAGACCTGATCGAACTTGTTCGGCAACGTGAGTAGCTCGTTGTGGTTAATCTTTACGATGAACGGAATCTTGTGCGCGTACCTTCGTGCGACTGTGCCCAACACCCCGAAAGTAGAAGCCACTGCGTTGCAACCGCCTTCAATTGCCAGCTTGACGATGTTTTCCGGATCGAAATACTGCGGGTTCGGCGCAAACGACGCACCCGCGGAATGTTCGATACCCTGGTCCACCGGAAGGATTGAAACGTAACCAGTGCCGGCGAGCCGGCCGTTATTGAGCAGCGTTTGAAGCGAACGCAGGACGCTGGGCGAACGATCAGAGATGCCCCAAACGCGATCGACGAAATCCGGTCCCGGCAGTTGCAGGTGATCCTTGGAGATCGTCTGCGAAGTGTGGTCCAGAAGTTTCGAAGCATCTGCGCCGAGTAGTTCGGCGATTCGGTCCATCGATTCTGAGCGTTTTAATTCAGTAGCCATTCCGGTTTGCCTCCTGACGTTGCTGGCGCTGTTCCTTGTTGCTGAGTAATGACTGAATTATACGATTCGGATTGAATACCCCGCAAATTTTCGGTTAAAATTTGTTCCCGCATTGGGAAACCTCAAGCGGCGTCCTCGGAAATCCTGCTCTCGTTAGACGTTTTCTATAAGCGAAAGGTAAACAGATGAAGATACCTCCCCCGTGCTACTCCCTGCTTGCTCTGTGCGTGTGTTTGTTGGCCCTGGTGGCCCTGGGGCCAACACCCGTTTCCGCCGAGGATTGGAAACCAATCGACCCCGCTGAACTGGCCCTAAAGAGTCCGACGGTTGAGAAAGAGGCGGACGCCGAGGGGCTGTTTTGGGAAGTTCGCATGGACGACAACGAGGAAGGGGACCTGATCTTCAACCATTACCTTCGGGTGAAGGTTTTCACAGACCGCGGCCGGGAGTCGCAGAGCAAGATCGATTTGCCGTTCGGCGACCTGTACGGCAGTAAGATCGAAATCAAAGACATCGCCGGCAGGACCATCAAACCGGACGGATCAATCGTTCTCCTCAAAAAAGAGGACATCTTCGAACGGACCATTGTTAAGGCCAGTGGTCTAAAAGTGAAGGCACGCTCGTTTGCGATGCCTGCCGTAGAGCCGGGATGCATCATCGAGTACCGCTGGCGCGAAGTGCGCAAAAGGGAGATGGCCCACTACCTGCGCCTGCAATTTCAGCGTGATATTCCGGTCCAGCGCGTACAGTACCTTGTCAAACCATTTGCGTTCGAAGACCTGAGCTTCAACTCCATAGTGCTGCACGGCAAATCGACACCGTGGGTCAAGCAGAAGAACGGCTTCTACCTCACCACGATGACGGACATGCCCGCTATGCAGGAAGAACCACGCATGCCTCCCGAGGACCAGGTTAGAACCTGGATGCTGGTCTTCTATGCGCGCAGCAGCGAAAAACCGGATCCGGATAAGTACTGGGTCGAGCTCGCCAAGGGCTTTTACAATGACAACAAATCACTCATTAAACCGAATGATGAAGTGAAGCAGATGGCCGCGTCGCTCGTCGCCGAGGCAAAGACGGATGACGAAAAACTGGAGCGGCTATTTGAGTTCTGCCGCACGAAGATCAAGAACACGAGCAACGACGCAGCAGGACTCACTCCAGACGAACGCGCAAAACTTAAAGACAACAAAAGCCCGTCAGACACGCTGAAGCGCGGCATGGGATCGGGCCGTGATATCGATACTCTTTTCGCCGCGCTGGCAAACGCGGCGGGTTTCGATGCGCGTATCGTGCTTGCACCCGATCGCGGTGACATCTTTTTTGACAAGAGTCTTCCGAACGCCTACTTCATCGATCCCCAGAACATCGCGGTGAATGTTGGTGGCACGTGGAAGTTTTTCAATCCTGGTTTCAACTATATCCCTTACGGAATGTTGCGCTGGCAGGAAGAAGGCGAGCAGGCATTGATTACCGATCCGAAGCAACCGGTTTGGGTCGATACGCCAATTTCGGCGCCTGAAAAATCGATGATCAAACGCCGCGCGACACTGAAGCTTCTCGACGACGGGACTCTCGAAGGTGATGTAAGCGTCGAGTACTCTGGCCACTCAGCGATCGAGCGCAAAGAAGAGATTGACGAAGAGTCAGAATCAGAGCGCGAAGAAACTTTCAAGGCGGAGATGAAGGAGCGTATGAGCGCAGCGGAGGTTACGAATATCAAGATCGAGAACGTAACCGATCACGTGAAGCCGCTGGTCTATTCGTACCATGTTCGTGTTCCGGGTTATGCGCAACGCACCGGTAAGCGTCTGTTTCTTCAACCTGCGTTCTTCCAATATGGAGTTGGACCACTCTTTACGACTGCTTCGCGTAAGTATGAGATCTATTTCCATTACCCATGGGCCGAAGACGATCGCGTCGATATCCAGATTCCTTCCGGCTATGCGCTTGATAATGCCGATGCGCCGGCGCCGTTTGGCAGCGGGAAGATTTCAGATTACCGCCCGACGTTGTCGGTTACTTCCGACGGCAAGACACTGGTCTACAAGCGCACGTTCTTCTTTGGTGGTGGAGGCTCAGTGCTGTATCCGGTAGCGTCGTATCCGCAACTCAAGGCTTACTTTGATCAATTGCACAAGCAGGACAATCACAGCGTGGCGTTAAAACAAGGCGCGACGACATCAAATTAAGGACACGGATAAACACATGGAGAATAAAAGGATGAGAGTCTGGCTTACAGCTCTTGTTGGTCTGTTGTTCTTTGCGATGCCCGCGAGTGCGGCGGCAGCCGGCGATGAAGCTCCTGTTTGGGTCCAGCAGGCTGCGGCTATCAAGGTGCCAAACTACGAAAAAGACGTGCCGGCCGTCGTGCTGGTTGACGAGTCGGTGACCACGGTCGACTCGGACGGACGGATAAACGAGGTCTACAACTACGCTGTTCGCATTTTGCAGCGCGAGGGCCGCGAGTATGCGGTGGCCCGCGTTGGGTACATTCCCGAGTTCAGCAAGGTGAAAGAACTGCGTGCGTGGCTCATTCGTCCCGGTAGCGAAACCAAGCGTTACGGCAAAGACGATACTGCCGACATAGCCGGTGACCTGAACGACGTCTATAACGAGTATCGCGTAAAGAGCATTTTGGGCGTGTCCGATGCGAATGTCGGGTACGTGTTTGCGTACACGTACACGCGCGAAGATAAGTCGGTGTTTAGTCAGTCAGACTGGGCCTTCCAGAGCACGCTGCCTGTGATCAGTTCGAAATATACGTTGGTGTTGCCAACCGGCTGGCGCGCTGAGGCTGTGACGTTCAATCATCCAAACGTTGAGCCGCGCGTGAATGGCACGAGTTATACGTGGGAGCTTTCTAATCTCGCTCCGGTTCCGGAAGAGCCTATGAGTCCCAGCGTCAGCAATCTGGTTCCACGGCTGGCCGTCAGTTATTACCCACCGGCGACTACGCAGCAACTCACGATCAAAACGTTCTCGAACTGGTCTGAAGTTGCCGCGTGGATGAGTGAACTCGAGGATCCGCAAGTCCAGGTTGACGATGCGCTGGCGAGAAAAGCCTATGAACTGACGGCGCTCGCGAAAACTGAATACGAAAAGATTCGCGCGATTGCCACGTACGTTCAAAACATTCAATACATTTCGATTCAAACAGGTTTGGGTCGTGGTGGCGGTTATCGTCCACACTCGTCCACCGAAGTGTTTGCAAAGTCTTACGGCGACTGTAAAGACAAAGCCAATCTGATGCGCGCTATGTTGAAAGTTGTGGGCATCGACGCGATCCCAGTGAGTATCTACTCGGGAGATCCGAATTATGTTCGTGCCAACTGGCCGTCGCCGCAGCAGTTCAACCACTGCATCATCGCGGTGAAAGTCAGCGACCAGACGCAAGCCAGCACGGTCATCGAGCACGCAAAACTCGGCCGGCTGTTGATCTTCGATCCGACGGATAGCGAAACGCCACTCGGCGATCTCCCTTACTACCTGCAGGGAAGCCTCGCGCTGGTTGATTCAAAAGCGTCAACAGAGTTGGTGAAGATGCCGACCACACCGCCGGAGATGAACCTGCTTCAACGCACCGCGACATTGCAACTCCAGGCCGACGGGGGGATCGCAGGGAAGATTCAGGAACTGGCGAACGGACAGACGGCTGCAAGGTTTCGTACTGAGTTTCGCCAGCTTTCGAAGCCGGATTATCACGGAATGATCGAGCGTTGGCTGACGAGCGGAGCCACTGCCGCACGTTTGCAGAAGATTGAACCGAGTGACAACGCGACGGATGGAAAGTTCACGTTGAATGTGGAGTTCAGTGCGTCAGCGTACGGGCAGTTGATGCAAAACCGGCTGTTGGTTTTCAAACCGGCGGTCGTGTCGCGGCGTGAGTCGCTTGCATTGACTTCGCAGCAGCGCACGCACCCGGTTGTGCTGCGCGCGAATTCTTATTCAGAAACGGTGAACGTAAAACTCCCGGCGGGTTTCGCTGTTGATGAAGTTCCGGATGCGGTGAAGCTCGAGACGCCGTTTGGTTCTTACACGACGAGTTATGAAGTGGTTAATGGTGAGTTGGTTTTCAAGCGACAGTTGTCGCAGCGTGCTACAACCATTCCCCCGAACCAGTACGACGTCGTGAGAAAATTTTTCGAGAGCATCCGCGCCGCCGAGAACGCACCCGTTGTCCTGGCGCGCAAGTAATCCATGCAGGCTACGAACAATCCCGCCGCGGCAGCGGGAAGAATTGTGAAATCCGTGGCGGAAGCCTTCTGAGGCAAAAACTAGCCGCCAATTAAACGGGCGATGGCGAAGGCTGCGCCTGCGGCGACGCTGCCGATGAATGCGGTTTGCAGTGCGCTTCGCACGGGGCGTGTGCCGGTGAATCTTCCTTTTACAAAACCAAAGATCAAAAGCGCGGCTAGCGTCAGCCCCACGGAGAGGAACAGCGCCGACGAAACAGAACCGGCGAAGATATAAGGCGCGAGTGGAATTAGTCCGCCTGCGACGTAAGCACCGGCAATGGTGAGTGCGCTCGTTAAAGCGCGCCCGGGTTGTGGTTTTTCGAGCCCGAGTTCGAAGCGCATCATGAAATCGACCCAGTTGCGCGGTTGTCGTTTTAGAGCCTGCACGATGGGCCAGGTCTCTTCTTCGTTCAAGCCATAAGCCTGAAACACCTCAGCGACTTCCCGCATCTCTTCGTGCGGAATCTCGGCAACCTCACGCTTCTCGCGTTCACGTTCTTTCGCGTAATGTTCGGCGTCACTCTTCGCAGCGAGATAACCGCCGAGTCCCATTGCGATTGAGCCGGCTGCGATTTCAGCCAGTCCTGCCGTGACGATGATCCCCGTTTGCGCAATCGCGCCCGTCAGTCCTGCGGCAAGCGCAAACGGAACGGTTAGACCATCCGCCATGCCAATCACTACGTCGCGGACCACTTCACTCGATGTGAAATGACGTTCGATGTGGGGAGTCTGGGGCATGTGTTCGTGGTTAAAACTTTCCGGCGAGCATTAGTATTCCGATGATGATAAACGCGACAGCCGCCGCGCGCTTCACCCATTCTAGCGGCACGTACTCTCCGATCACGCTACCTAACACAACGCCAAGCCCTGATACCGCGGTAAGCGCGAGACTTGCACCGAGAAACACGGCCCACGGGCGTTTCGTCTGCGCGGCCATGGTCATCGCTGCGAGTTGAGTCTTATCGCCCATTTCGGCGAGAAAGATAATGCCAAAGGTGGTGATGAGTACACGAAAGTCCATTCGAACTCCTACTTGGCGCGAAACGTGTCGCGCCAATCTGCGGCTCATTTTTGATCGGTAATCAGCACCGCATCGCGTAGCAAGTTTCCGCGCGTGCACGCGAGCTGTTTGCCGTCGCGCGACCAAGCGAATGCGGTAATCAGCATGTCGTTGAATTTAGTCAATTGTTTCGGTAGACCACCATCGATTGGCTGACTCCAGATGTTGGTAACGTTGTTTGCGGTAACCGTGTAAAGAATCGACTTGCCGTCGGGCGACCACTGAATCAGTGATGACACAGTGCCGGTGGGCGGAATTTCAAATGTCTTCACTTCTTTGACGCCGTCGAAGGTTGCCAGCGTCAAACGGTTCGGCGGCGCACTCAAATCCGATGACTCGGGAAATGTGTAGGCAATGAACTTCCCGTCAGGAGACACGACGCTCATAGTTGTCACATGGTCTGACATTTGAGTCGGCGTGCCACCATCGATTGATACCTTCCACAACGTTGGCTTGGCGCCGCTGGCGGCCGTGTAGATAACCCAACGATTATCGGGCGTCAGAGTCGGAAGCGAATCGATTAAACCGGACGTCAACTGCACCGGATTACTACCGTCG
>DASZDV010000478.1:0-4053 GCA_035941575.1 Pyrinomonadaceae bacterium | reverse complement strand
GAATGGCCCAACGCGTCGGCAAAAGTGATCTCGTCGCGTTCGTCCACCAGGTAGACTGCGGAAGGAAACTCCCCGGAATTGATGTGCTCGGTGAGGAAATTCGAAAGTTGTTCGTTCCGCGTGGCCATGGATAAAAACCGGTACTAGCGCACGTTCACGCTGAGTTCACTCACGCCAGGATGTTCAGCATGTTCGCGAATTCTCTCCAGGGTACGCAAGGCCAGGCTCAGTGCATTCCTGCCATCATTGCCTGAAACCGCCGGTGGCGAACCTTTTTCAGCCGAATCGAGGAATGAAACAATCTCCGCGCGCAAAGGTTCCACGTCGACCACATCGAGGTGCTTGATGTGCACGCCGGGCCATGAACCGCTTGCAGACGGGGCCGCCAGACTACTCACCGACGCTCGCTTCGTCGTGTAATCAACTGCGATGTAGTCGTGCGGCTGAAAGAAACGCATTTTGCGAATCTTCTCCGTTCCGACACGTGACGCCGTGATGTTCGCAACCGCGCCGGACGCAAACTCCAACCGGGCATTCGCGGCGTCGACTTTGTTCGTCAGAATCGCGATACCGACAGCGTGAATGTTCGTCACTTCCACCTCTTCACCGACCAGCCATTGCACTATATCCAAATCGTGAATCATCAAATCGAGCACGACGTCGATGTCCAGCGAGCGCGCGGTGAACTGACCAACGCGATGGATTTCGAAGTAAACAGGTTTACGCACGTGCGGCCGCAGCGCGACCATCGCGGGATTGAAACGTTCGAGGTGACCCACTTGCAGCATGGCGTTGCCTTTTTCAGCCGCGCGAATCATTCGATCGGCCTCTTCGAGCGTGCGTGAGATCGGTTTTTCGACGAGGACGTGAATACCGGCCTCGAGTAAGCCGCATGCAATCTCACAATGTACTTCGGTGGGAACGGCGAGACTTACGGCATCAACGCGTCCAATCAATTCGCGCCAGTCAATGGTCCACTCAGTGTTTCGTTCGGTGCTGACGTCGCGAGCTGTCTGCTCATTGAGATCGCAGACCGCGACAAACTGCGAGGAGCCTTCGTTCGCGAGAACGTTGTGAATGCGTGCGTGCTGGCTGCCAAGACTGCCGGCGCCGATGACTGCTGTACGTAATGACATGGTTTAGGTAACTTAGCCGCGGATCAAACCGAATCGGAGCCGAATATACTTGCATCCTTCTGTGCTTGCCAAGCGACTCTACATTCTCCTGTTCATCGCAATAATCGCCTTTTACTTTTACGGTCTCGGAAGACTGCCCCTCCTTGGACCAGATGAGCCGCGCTATGCGCAGGTGGCGCGGGAGATGCTTTTGCGTGGCGATCTGATCACGCCGACACTCGGTGGTCACACGTGGTTTGAAAAGCCGGCGCTGCTGTACTGGTTAATGATCGCGGCGTTCAAGGTTTTCGGTGTGAACGAGTGGGCCGCACGTTTCGGGCCGGCGCTCTGTGGATTGTTGACTGTTGCTGCTGTCTTGCTGGTCGGACGCGCTGTGGAGCGCACAACAGAGGATGCGATGGATTTTAGTTTTTGGAGCACGCTGGTGGCAGCGAGCTCGCTCGGACTGATTGTGTTTTCGCGGGCGGCGAGTTTCGATGTCGTGATCACGATGACCACGACTTGGGCACTCGCCTTCTTTTTATTTTACGAACTGAACCACCGAAAAAAATCCACGGCTTTGATCGGCTTTTATATCTGCGTCGGCCTGTCCCTCCTGGCCAAGGGGCTCGTCGGCTTAATAATTCCCTTCGGTGTTGTGGGTTCTTATTACCTCCTCAGACGCGCGTGGCCCACGCGTCAGGTCTGGTTGAGTTTACTTTGGGGACTGCCACTCTTCGTGACAGTGTCGGCAATCTGGTATGGACCAATAATCACGCGTCACGGTTGGCCGTTCATAGATCAGTTCTTCATACAGCACCATTTCGCGCGTTACGTTTCGAACAAGTATCACCACCCGCAACCGATCTATTTCTACCCCGCAATCATTCTGATGCTCGCGCTACCCTGGTCTCCGTTTCTTGTCGCGGCACTCGTCAATATACGAACGTGGGTCTGGCGCGGTGGCGACAGCCTGAGCATCGTTCGAGTGTTTGCGTTGGCGTGGTTAACAATGCCACTCGTCTTCTTTTCTTTTTCCAACTCGAAACTGCCGGGATACATCCTGCCCTCGCTGCCCGCAGCGGCGTTCTTGATCACTGATTATTTGCATCACTCAAAGTCGCGCTGGATACCGGGGCCAACCTCCCGGTTAGTGATCTTTGGTGCGACATTAATCTTCGTGGCCGTTGTCTTGATCTTCGCCGCGCCGCGTTTCGCGCAACGTGAATCGGTAAAAGATCTACTGCTTTTGGCAGATGCGCGCGGTTACGTAAACGCACCCGTGCTGGCCCAACGCGGCGACGATCGATCCGCGCAGTTCTACGCTCACGATCGCGTGATTTACAACGCCGAAGGAGAGCCGGTTACTTTTGATGAAGTTACGTTGAATCAGGCGCGAGCGCTCGGCAGTCGAGTCGTAGTGCTGATTCCGGCTGAGTACGCGAATGACCTTAAGGGCGCACCGGGATTTGAAATCATCGGTGACAACGGACACATCGCGATATTCGGCTGGACGCCGTGAGTTAACGGAGGTTGCGATCGAAGAAGTCGATCACGACGCGGTCGTAGGCTTCACCCTGCTCGCCGGTTGCGGATGGCATGCTGAATCCGCTTAACGGTAGATCGGTGCGAGATTCCACGTTGTTTGGAACCGGAAAACATCTCTGTAACGACGCAGTCGAGTCCCTTAAACTCGCCGCATCCAAACCGGAAAGAAGCAGCACGCGCGCATTGGCTGCGCCGTTCGCGACGTCGCACGCCGCTCGGTTATCGAGACCGCCGAAGAGGTAGATGTTCATCGCCGTTCGCGAAAAGTATTGAACGACTCGGTTATCGAGACCTGTGCAGTTCGCTACAGCGCGATTGAGTAGCTCATTGGAAGACGCCGGCACAGAATCAAGCACCAGCACCTTGATCTGCGGGTCCTGGGAGGAAGCTTTCAACGCGCTATACGCGCCAAGTTCGACGCCATAGAGTCCAAACATCTCTCCGACGAGTCTCTTCTGACTCTCTGTTTTCAAGCCGCCTAGAAAGTCGAGCGCCGCGAGTACGTCATCACCTTCGCGCGTGCCGAGCGACGTCCACTTGACGAGTGGATCAACTCCGTGGCCTCGCAGGTCGGGCCAGAGAATCGTGAAGTTCGTAGTCTCATTGATCTTTACGCCGAGATTGAATAGCCACGAACGATCGCCACCGTAACGATGCAGCAGGACCACCGCGGGCGCGCCCTCCGCGCCCTTGAGCAACCAGCCGCGACTGTTTCGGCCGTCCTTGTTGGACCACGTTTCGTCAGTGACTTTGATCGCGCGTCCGCTGATTTGTGTGAAGGATTCCGGTGTTACAACGTAAGGCCGCTTTGCGGGACGCGACACACAGTAGACGATGTATGAGAGGGAACCGACGACTGCCAGCCCAATTATCAGCACTATTGGCAGGAAAGACTTGATCAGCCTTTTACCAATTCTTCGTCGAGGCGGCATTATCGTGAGTCTCGCATGAACAACGCATCATAGTCGTCAGGCGTGTTGATGTTAACAAAAAACTTTTCCGCCTGATCCAGATTCGTCAATTCACTAAATGGAACCCAGCGCGTGTTTACGAGTTCTAACAGGTCGACAGGACGGCGGCGTCCCGCTTCGATTAGCTCAGTGGCGCGTTTGAGGCATGGTTCAGTTCGGTAAAGCGCAGCGAGCGGTTGCGGCCTACCGTCGAGTTGTAGAGGGACAACCGCATCGTGGCTTTCTCTCAATGAAGCGAGATATTTGAAGAGTTCGGCTGTCACAAACGGCAGATCGCAGGCGACTACAATGGCCCAATCGGCGCGGCACGCTGCCAGGGCAGCATGCAAGCCGCCGAGTGCGCCCCAGCCTGGATAGACGTCGGCCACTGAAGGATACTGCGGATCCTTTTGACGCGGAGCGACAAGAGTAACCGACTC
>DASZDV010000477.1:0-2287 GCA_035941575.1 Pyrinomonadaceae bacterium | reverse complement strand
CGCTTTACTCCTCGACACGTCAGGCTCGACGCGCGACGACGTTGCGCTCATTCGCTCGGCTGCCACGAGCTTTATCGAAGCGCTGCGGCCAGGTGATCGCGTCGGCATCGTTGCGTTCAATACTGCGCGGACAGTCAACGATCCGATTCCTACGGTTGAGATCCTTGCGCCTTTGACCAGCGATCGCGGCGAATTGAGAACAGCGGTCGAGCATCTTGGATCGAGCAGCGGCACGCCTTATTACGACGCGCTCCAACGTGTTGTCGATTCCATATTTCGCGACCCGCCGAGTCAGGATGTGCGCGGTAGGCGTGCGGTTGTTGCTTTGACTGACGGAGTGGACTCAGCGAGCAATTCAGATTTTGCGACAGCGCGACTCAAACTTTCGCAGGCCGGAGTTGCGTGTTACTTCGTTCAGATCAACACGGAAGATTTTGTGGAAGACCGGCTGATGAAAGATTGTCAGGACGATGGGCAGCTTTCGCTCTCGCAACGGCAAATCGAGCGTTACCGCCGCATGTTTTTCCCGTCCGCAAAGGCGGAAACCTTCAATGAGTTCTGCCACATGGGTCCGTTCGAAAGAATGTCGATCAGCCGCGAACTCTACAACCTCGCGCGACGCGAGATGAACGACCTGGCGCGTGTCTCCGGTGGGCGCAGTTTTCAGGCAGCAACTTTGGCTGATGCGCGCGCGGCGTTTGCGCGTGTGGCCGCTGACATCGGCACGTTTTACAGTCTCGGTTATTATCCAACCAACAAAACGCGCGACGGGAAGTTTCGCTCGATCAAGCTCGAAGTGAAGGGAGTGAAAGAAAAAGCTCAGATTCGCGCGCGCGATGGATACTATGCCCCGAAGCAGTAATCAGCCGTCCTAAATGCCAAATCCTTTCAACCGAATCCTTTTAGTCGTGCTCGACGGCGCCGGAATCGGCGCTATGCCTGACGCGCCCGAGTGGGGTGATGCAGGCTCGGACACGTTTGGGCACATACTCGAATCGCGCGAAGTGCGTTTGCCGAATTTGCAGCGTTATGGGCTCGGGAACATTCGGCCGCTTGCCAATCTGCCTTCGATCGAAAAGCCGGTTGGTTCGTATGGGCGTTGTGCGTTGCGTTCGAACGGGAAAGACACGACGACGGGTCATTGGGAAATGGCTGGGATAATTCTCGATCGCGCTTTCCCGACGTATCCCAACGGTTTTCCTTCGACTGTTATCGATCGCTTTGTTCGTGAGGCGGATGTGCCGGGAATACTCGGCAACATTCCCGCTTCGGGCACTGAGATCATCAAGGTGCTCGGTGAAGAGCACGTCAAGACGCGTAAACCGATCGTTTACACATCTGCCGATTCGGTTTTTCAGATCGCGGCACACGAAGAAGTGATTCCGCTCGAACGGCTTTACGAGATGTGCGAAGTCGCGCGTCGCATACTAGACGGCGAACACAAGGTTGGGCGCGTAATTGCGCGCCCGTTTCTGGGCCAACCGGGGGCGTTTTATCGTACTGAGAACCGGCACGACTACGCAGTGCCGCCGCCGCGTGAGAATCTTTTGCCTGCGTTGGCTGATGCGGACCTCGATGTGGTTTGCATCGGAAAGATCGCGTCGATCTACGACTCCATTGGAGTGACGCAGGATCTCACCGCGAAGAACAACGAGCAGTCGATCGATCAAACGATCAAGGCGTTGAAGGATCGTACCCGTGGATTGATCTTCTCGAACCTCGTCGACTTCGACATGCTTTACGGGCACCGCCGCGACACTGAGGGTTACGCAAAAGCGCTCGAACACTTTGACGCGCGCCTGCCGGAGATCGAATCCGCTATGCGCGACGACGATCTGATAATGATCACCTCCGACCACGGAAACGATCCAACATTCCCGGGATCGGATCACACGCGCGAATACGCGCCCCTACTGGTCTTCGGCAAATCCGCGCGTGGCGGCACGAACCTCGGCACTCGCTCCTCCCTCTCCGACATCGGCCAAACCATCGCCCACAACTTCGACCTCAAATTGACCGCCGGAACGAGCTTCCTGGCCGAGGTGGTGGACACGGATTAACAGGATTACTTCTTCATAGTGAGGCTGCGGTAGACGAGTTCGAGCCACTGGTCCGTTTTGATGAAGCCGGCGCCCCAGGGTTTCCATTCGGCGGGAAGACCTTCGGTTTTGATTTGTTCCAGCGACTTTTTGGCCGCGATTCTCTCGCGGACGATGGCTGTCGTTTCAATGAGCATGCGGTGATAGGCTTTCAGATCGTCAACCGTCGAGATTGGACCATGTCCGGG
>DASZDV010000476.1:0-8807 GCA_035941575.1 Pyrinomonadaceae bacterium | reverse complement strand
ACGCCCAATCCGCCTGCGCCAACCGCGGCGGCGATCGTTGTCACGCCGACCGCGATCACTGTCGCTACGCGAATGCCCGTGACGATCACGCCCATCGCGAGTGGCAACTCCACCTGTCGCAGCACCTGGCCGTCAGTCATTCCCATGGCAACAGCGGCTTCGCGCACGCTCGGCTCAACGCCGAGTATTCCCGTGACGGTGTTGCGAATGATCGGCAGCAGTGAATAGAGAACGAGCGCGACCAATGCAGTGCGTGCGCCGATGCCGCCGATAAATGGAATTGGAATGAGGAACCCAAACAGTGCGAGACTCGGAATCGTCTGCATCACGTTCGCTATGCCGAGCACTGGTCCACGCAAAGCGCGATGGCGAGTCAACAAGATTCCAGTAGGCACGCCGATGATGACGGCGATCGCGATCGCGATGAAAACCAGCACGATGTGCTGCCGTATGAGCAACAGCAGTTCGGCCCAGTTGAGCTGAAGAAAGTGCCAGAAGTTCATCTCGTGCTTTCGCCGCGTTCTGTCACAGCCAACGTTTGAAGATAAGCGCGGACCTGTGGATTATCGGAAGCAAGAAAGCGATCCGGCGGTTCGAGCAGGACGAGCGCGCCTCGATGCATTAGGCCGATGCGAGTGGCGAGTAAAAGCGCTTCCCGGACGTCGTGCGTGACGAGGATCGCCGTTTTTCCCAGGCGCCGCGACAATTCCGCAAACTCGCGTTGCAAACTGGCGCGCGTTAGCGGGTCGAGCGCGCCGAATGGTTCGTCGAGCAATAACAGCGGCGGATCCGCGGCTAAGGCGCGCGCAACACCTGCGCGTTGTCGTTGACCGCCCGACAGTTCCCTGGGGTAGCGTTCGGCAAACTGGTCGGGATCAAGGCCGACCAATTCCAGGAGTTCGCGAATCCGCGAGGTAGTGCGCGACGCGTCCCAGCCTAAAAGACTTGGTACGAGCCCGACGTTCCGCGCAATAGTAAAGTGCGGAAACAGTCCCCCTTCCTGGATGACGTAACCAATGCGACGCCGTAACGCAATCGCGTCCCACGCGATCGTACTCTTGCCCTCAACCACAACTTCGCCCGCTGTGGGAACAAGCAGACGATTCACAAGTTTCAGCGTCGTCGTCTTGCCACACCCAGACTCGCCGAGCAGCACCAGCGTTTCACCGCGTGCAACGCCGAAATTGAGTTCAGAGATTATCGGATTGGATGCCTGTGGTAGTGAGAAACTGACGTTGCGAAACTGAACGAGCTGTTGATTGGCGGCAGCGTCGTCCATTTATGAGGTTCAGGCGGCGAGCAACAAGTTACTGCTGAAACGTTCCTGGGAATCGAGCCACGTGCGCGCGCACTCGAACCCGGTTGCCGTAGCCAGTTTTGCAATACCTGCCATGTCGTACTTGTAGGAATTCTCGGTGTGAATAAGTTCCCCGGCTGCGAATTCCACGTCCAGATCAAGCGCGGCAATTCGCACTCGCTGGCTAAGCAAACTCTCGATGTAGATCTCAATCCGGCCCATTGCTTCGTTGTAAAAAGCTCGATGCCTGAAAGCGCGCAGCTCAAACGTGCCGCCCAACTCGCGGTTGATTCTTGCAAGCACGTTGAGGTTGAACGCTGAAGTTACACCCAACGCGTCATTGTAAGCAGCTTCGAGTATCCGCGGGTCCTTCTTCAGATCCGCGCCCAGCAACAACGCGTCGCCTTTCTGAAGCACATTGCGCAACGCATGGAGAAAACGCAGCGCCTCGTCGAGGTCGAAGTTGCTGATGTTTGAACCGAGAAATAGCGCCAACGTGCGCCGTCGCGGTTTTTTTCCGAGCTCCGCCATTCCCGCAAAATAGTCTGCCGCGTACGCTTCGATCCTCAAACGAGGATAAGACTGAAGCAGGATGCGCGAACTGCTTTCAAGCGCCGACGCCGAAATATCAACCGGCATGAACAACAATTGATGTTGCCGGCGCAAAAGCGCGTCAATGACGAGGCGGGTCTTTGAAGCGCTGCCGCTACCCATCTCGACGAGAGTTATCTGTCCATCAACTGAGGCCGCGATCTGGTCGGCATAACGCTGAAGAATCTCGTTCTCCGCGCGCGTCAGGTAATACTCGGGAAGCAGGCAAATCGCCTCGAAGAGTTGCGAACCAAGTTCGTCATAGAAGTACTTGGGTAGAAACCGTTTCGGCCGGGCGGTGAGGCCTTTGCGCACGTCCTCTGCGAGTCCCGCGAGCGGGTCGCGTTTCACCAGATTGTGAATGTAGAGGCGTTGATCAGAGGTGGGCTCTGTTTGTGCCAAAGTGGGTTTTTCCTCTCCGGTATGATAGCCCATTATCCCCGCTTGACCACCACGCGCTCGGCGGGCAAGATCGGTCGCGATGTTTTTCAGGCAATTGTCTCTAAAGTTAGCCTCAGCGCTATTACTTACATTCTGCTGGTGCTCCGTATTCGGTCAGGGTTTCAAACAGGAACTGGAAGCTCCCGAAAAGGTCGCGTTGACTGTGCGAAACCAGGATGGCCGCGTCAGTGTCGTCGCCTCCGACGAACAACAGAAAAAAGTGACCATCGACGCCAGATCTTCCGGCGCCGCAATCGAGCCGAGCGATCTCAAGATCGAGGCGAAGGGCGGCAGTATCACGATTGAGGTCCGGCCACGCGGTGAGAAGGACAGGATCGACATCGTGGTGACCATTCCATCGCGTTCGAAAGTGCAGGTGGAAGGTAAGGCCGGCGCCGTGGATGTCGTTGGTAAATTCGAATCGGCCGCAGTACAAACCGATACCGGAACGATTCACGCCGACGTGCCGCTGGATGCGGTGAAGTTTGATTTTGTTTGGGAAGCGAGCCGCCCGCGGTATATGAGCGACGTCGAACTGCCGCCCGTAAAAGAGAAAGCCGGCGGTATGTTCAAACTTTCCGGCCGTCTCGGCGAGAAAGACAAACAAAAGGATAAAGAACAACTGATCGCGCTCAACTTTCGCACGCAACGCGGTGTCGTGCTGTTGAATGTCGATCCCGAAATGGCGCCCGCCGATCTTCGCGAACGGCCATTGACTGAAGCCGCGCGCGCAATCGTTCGCGGTGGTGACAGTCAACTCGTCGAAGCGATTCGCAAAGTCTCGCCGAAGATGTTTGGCGACTACGCGAAGACGCTGCCGCCACCGGAAAAAGAACCGGCACTCGTGCGGCGAACGCCGCCAGGGCACCTCGTAAGTTCCGTTGCACCGCAGTTACTGCGCTTCAACGCCAGCGTCACGGATCGTAACGGCCGTGCAATCAGCGGCATGCGTGAGACGGACTTTACGGTTTGGGAAAACGGTATCGAGCGCCGCGTCACAAACGTTGCGCCCGCGAACGAGCCATTCAATCTCGTACTGCTGCTCGATGTTTCAGGTAGCGTCCAAGAGCGAATGGATTTTATTCGCAAAGCCGCGCGTGACTTCCTTCGTACGGCAAGTCCACAGGATCGCATTTCGATCCTCAGCTTCCGCGACGACATTCAGGTCATCTCCGATTTCAGCACTGACCGGCAAATGCTTTCCCGTAAGCTGGACGAGATTGACGCCGGCGGCGGCACAGCGCTCTACGATGCGCTGGGATATGTGCTGAGTGAGCCATTGAGACGCCTGCGCGGTGAACGCACGGCGATTGTCGTGATGTCTGACGGCGACGATAACAAATCTTTTCTTCCGTTTCCTGCAATACTCGAGGCGCTCTCGGAATCGGGTGCGCTTGTTTATCCCCTGTACGTGCCGTCAGGCTTGATACCCGAATCGAGTGTGCCAAAACCGGAGATCACGATCGATCCTTTGCGCACGCGCTACTTGACCTTGACGACACGCGCCGAGGATGAGGGACGCAAACTCGCTTCGGCTTCAGGCGGAATTTACTACCCCATTCGGCGTCTGGAAGATTTGCAGAAAGCTTACGACGACGTAGTCGCACAGTTGCGATCGGCTTACACGATCACGTACGCGTCAAACTCAGTTTCCGCTCAGCCTCGTGTGCGCGTACGCACGAATCGCGACGGGGCGTCGGTACGTCTGAGTCCAGTGGTTGGTTTGAACAACACGCCGTAAGAATTCCCCCAAATGAACCAACCTCTTTTTAATGCTCTTTTCGACGAAACAGAACGAAACCCGCTAACAGTCTCGCAACTGACCAACTCCGTGCGCATCGCGCTCGAAGGACGTTTCGCGTCCGTTTGGGTCGAGGGCGAGATTTCAAATTTCAAAGAGCACTCGTCTGGTCACTGGTACTTCACACTCAAAGATCAAAACGCCCAGCTACGTGCGAAGTGCTTCCGCTCAACAAACATTCGCATCCGCTTTCGCCCCGCGAACGGTTTGCATGTTCGCGCGCGCGGCAAACTTTCTGTATACGCACCGCGTGGAGAGTATGAGCTCGTTGTCGAGGCGCTGGACCCCGTGGGCGCAGGAGCGCTGCAAGTTGCTTTCGAACAGTTGCGAGCGCGATTGCAGGCTGAAGGTCTCTTTGACAAGGAGTTGAAGCGGCCGCTCCCGGTTTTTCCACGTCGAGTGGGAATCGTGACCTCGCCGACTGGCGCCGCTATTCGCGACATTCTTAACGTCATCTCGCGACGAACACGCACGGTGCATGTGCTGTTTTCTCCGGCGCGCGTTCAGGGCGACTCCGCAGGTCCCGACATTGCGCGCGCAATCTGGCTGATTAATCAGTATCACGAACGCGCCGTACGCGAAGGACGCACCGCCGATCTGGTTGATGTTTTGATTGTCGGGCGCGGCGGTGGTTCAACTGAAGATCTCTGGGCTTTCAATCAGGAGGAAGTCGCGCGCGCCATTCGCAAGTCGACCATTCCAGTTATCTCAGCGGTGGGCCACGAGACGGATTTTACGATTGCTGATTTCGTCGCGGATTTGCGCGCGCCGACGCCGTCAGCGGCTGCTGAATTGGTCGCAACACGCGAAGACGAAATCTGCTCAGCGTTGGACCAACTCGGCCGGCAGCTCAACCGCTTGATGCGTTTTCGCATCGTGGAATTGCGAACACGCGTGCAGAAACAGGCACTCTCGCACGCATTTGACGAAGTGAAATCACGTCTCCGAAATGCGCGCCGGCGTTTCGATGCTGCTTCGACCGCCTGCAACAGTGCAATGGAAACCAACATGCAGGAGGCAAGAGAACGGCTCGGACTCGCGGCCGCCGCGCTCGATGCGCTCTCGCCGCTTGCCGTACTGCAAAGAGGTTACGCCATCGCGCAGGACGCGTCCGGCAAAGCTTTACGCGACGCGGCATCCGTCTCGACAGGCGATGAAGTTAAGGTGCGCCTGGCAAAGGGCCGATTGAGTACACGCGTAGAAGCAGTTGAAGAAATCTAGTTCTAAAATCCGATTAATCCGTGGGCCGAATAGTCGTCAACTTTGAACGCTCCGGGAAACCACCAGGACATAAACGTAAGTCTCGGCGGTGGGCGAGGATACTTCTTGTTCTCACTATCATTCTTGTTGCAATTGTCGGCCTCGCCGCCGTCGGTGGATTCTTCTGGTGGCGCCACTACCAATCGACGCCGGCTTACTCGTTAGCTCTGCTTGTGGACGCTGCGGAACGCAACGACAAGGAGCAACTGGCGAAGCTGATTGACGACGACCAGATCGCCATGAACATGATTAGCCAAGTCAGCCAGAAAGCGGCGGCTCGTTATGGCGGCTCAAACAATGCTACAACACAACAGCAGCTCGAGAAGTTAGTGCCGCCTTTGTTGCCGCGTTTGAAGCAGACCATTCAGGATGAAGCCGCAGATGGAATCCGGAGCTTCGCCACGCCTTTGAAAACGAAGCATTTTGTTGTCCTGTTGTTCACGCTGCCATCACTGGTGAAGCTCTCAACGAACGGTGATACGGCGACGGCGGCGACTATGGCCGTTGACAGTAGTATCAAGTTGTCGATGCGCCGCGACGCTGACCGTTGGAAGGTTGTAGCTTTTGATAGTGAGGTCATGGTTCAACGCCTCGTCGACGCGGTGATGAAGGAGCTGCCAGCCATCGGCGCTTTGGACAAGAGCGATCCTTTGCTTAGGATTCCGCGAAAACCCAGGAAAAGACGACGATGAAAAACGGTCAGGAACAGGTGCGAACGTTTGAAGCTTCGCTCGAGGCGCTGGAGCAAATCGTTCAGCAACTCGAAGGCGGCGACTTGTCGCTTGAGAAGAGTCTTGAACTTTTTGAACAGGGCATTCGGCTCTCCCGCGAATGTCAGGAACGCCTGAGCCAGGCCGAACGCCGAATCGAAGTACTAATGCGCGACAACCAAGGCCGGCCCGT
The DNA here is from genome assembly GCA_035941575.1 of Pyrinomonadaceae bacterium. GTDB lineage: Bacteria > Acidobacteriota > Blastocatellia > Pyrinomonadales > Pyrinomonadaceae > PSRF01. Next base: position 2,514 of record DASZDV010000476.1, on the reverse strand, counting down.
GGCCACCGCTTATACCGAGTCGAATCAAACTAACGAAAACGGCGCTACGGAAAACGAAAATGGGTTCTGACGTCCTGGTCCAAAACACACTCGAACTCGAGAGCTTGCTGGCGGCGAGTCGCGCGCTGGTCGAAGTTGAATTGAACAACCTGTTGCCGCCTTCAGGCGCGGCCCCCGAGAAGGTGCACCAGGCAATCCGCTGGAGCGTTTTTGCGGGCGGCAAACGTTTTCGACCCGCACTGTTACTCGCCACGGGACAAGCGTTTGGAGCGCAAACAGAACAGCTCATCAGAACAGCGTGTGCGTTTGAGATGATTCACACGTACTCGCTGATTCACGACGATCTGCCCGCAATGGATGACGACGATTTACGGCGTGGCAGACCGACGTGTCACGTTCGCTTTGACGAGGCCACAGCGATTCTCGCGGGCGACGCTTTGCAAACACTCGCGTTTCAAACGATCGCCAACGACGATCGGCTCGGCGCCGATACGCGCATCGCGTTGATCTCCGAACTTTCGCGTGCGGCAGCGACTCCTGACGGGATGGTTGCAGGTCAGGCGCTCGACATGGAGGCTGAGGCGCGGCAAGTGAATGGCGCGCAGCTGGAAGAGATACACCGGCTGAAAACGGGCGCCTTGATTGTCGGCGCCACGCGATGCGGAGCCATTATCGGCGCCGCGGATGAACACGAGTTGGACGCTATAACCCGTTACGGTTCGCATCTTGGTTTGTTGTTTCAGATCACTGACGACCTGCTCGATATAACGGCGAGTGCTGAGCAGTTAGGCAAGACTCCAGGGAAAGACCTTCAATCCAGCAAAGCAACGTACCCGGCGTTATACGGCGTTGAGGAAGCGCGCGAAAAAGCCGTGAAGGCCCATCGCCTGGCGTGCGAAGCACTCGAGCAGATCGATCGGCCCACAGAGGTTCTACATCGCATCGTCGATTTTATTCTTCACCGCACCGTTTAACCGCGTGTGTAATCCGTGTTTCTCTACTCATACGCCAGCGCCTCTCTCACCGTGGCGCGCGACGCACGCCACGCCGGCAAGAAACTCGCCACCGCACTTAACCCAATTGAAACTAACAACCAGATTACTAATCCACGCGGCTCGAACGTGAAATCCAATCCACTCCGGAACAACATGCCGACCAGCATGTCGCCAATTGCCTTACTGACCGGCCACGCCAATAGCGCCGCGATGGTCCAACTCAACAGACCAATCACCAACGCTTCGGCGACCACTATCAACCAAACAATCCTCGGCGTAGCGCCAATCGCTCGCAATACGCCCATCTCGCGTCGTCGCTCAAGCACGTTGAGACTCATCGTCGTCATCAAACCCAAGCCGCCAACGCAAGCGATAATCGACGACATCACGATCAGAAACACGTAAATCATTAGCATGTGCTGATCGAAGGCAAAACGGTTTTCGGCCTTGCTCGAACTGCTGCGGGCGCGCATTCCTTGTTGCTCGAGCCTGCGATCGAGTTCCGCTTTAACTCGTTCAATGGATTCTTCGTCCGTATGGTCCAGTGACAGCCGCACGCTATTCACCATCGCCGGCTGCACGACGGACGCCAGTGGAACGTAACCGGTCGCGAACGAGAACGCCTCGCGCGCCAGTCCGACCACACGCCAGCTTTTCTGCACGTCTTCGATTCGCAACGTTACTGTTTGCCCGACGCGCATCTGCGGAAATCGTCCGGCGAGCGCATTGTTAATAACAATTGAATCCGTATCGGTTGGCAAAAGGGCTCGGCCCTCGATGATCTCCGGCGCGAGCAATTGCGTATCCGCGGGCAGTGCCATCACTGTGAAACGTTCGCCGGACAGCGACGCTTCAGTTACGAACCAGCCTTCGGCGCGGCTCACGCCAGGCGTGTTGCTCACGGCGCGTTGTAGTTTTGCCGCCTCATACGTGTCTCTAAGCACCACGCTCAGATCAAACTTGCGTGTCGCAAACATACGATCGAGTGTATTGATCATCGAAGCGCGAACATTCAAAGCCGTCAAAAAGAACAGACCACCAGCTGCAAGTGTCACCAACGTCAGCACCAGCCGCGCCCGGCGGCGAAAATTATTGCGCAACGCCAGTGCTACAGGTCGAAACGTGCCGCCGAATCGGGTCAACAATCGATCGAAACTGCTGATGCCGAATGCTGTCTGCGACAGGCCAAAGTCCGTGAGCGCGACGCGAACCGGTACGCCTGATCCCTTCCAAACGGGATACGCAGCCGCTGCCAGTGGCGCCGCGATACCGACCAGCCCAACAAGGAGATAGATCCAAAGCGGAACTGCAAAACTGTTGATGTCGAAGTTGAGAAACATCGCCATGTAACGGCACAAGGCGCGGCTTCCCACCAACCCGAGCGGCAACGAAACAATCACGGCCGCGACACCCAGGAAGAGCGCCTGGCTAAAGTAAATGCGCGCGATCTGCCAACGCGTACCACCAACGGCTTTCATGATGCCGATCTGTCGCACCTGCGAAGCCATCATGGCCGTCA
>DASZDV010000475.1:0-1637 GCA_035941575.1 Pyrinomonadaceae bacterium | reverse complement strand
ACGGTTTCGACGCCTGCGAAACCACCGCCCGCAACCACGAAGGTGAGCAGACGCTTTCGCCGTTCTCGATCCGGTTCGACGCTGGCAGCCTCCAACATTGCGATTATTCCGTTTCGAAGTATCACGGCATCTCGTAGCGTCTTGATGGCAAGCGCCTGTTCAGCCACACCCGGGATACCGAAGTAGTTGGTCTCCGAACCAAGTGCCAGCACCAGATGATCAAACTCTAACTCTCGCTTCAGCTCTCTGACGCCATATGAGATCGTCACTCGACGGGCAATAAGATCAATGGCTTCGATCTCCCCATTCAGAATTGTGACTCGACGCAGGAGTTTGCGCAGCGGATTGCAGATGTCGGCCGGCTCGAGATCGCTGGCGACCACCTCGTGAAGCATCGGGGTGAAGAGACTAAAGTTCTCTCTGCTGACGAGCGTAACTTCGACGTCGGATCGCTTAGCCACGGTTCGATCGAGGTATCGTGCGGCCTCCACACCGGCGAAGCCGCCACCCAAAATGAGAATTCTCGTTTTGTTCATTTGTAATCCTAGTCTCGAAGCCCGGCGACAAGTGCACTCATCCCGGTGTTGAAGGTTGGTTCGACAACCAATCGCGCACTGCGGCGATAGGTGATCAGAAGGCGGAGCCAGTTTGCCAATATCGACAGTTTTGAATGGCCTCCCGCCAGCGTTCGAAGATGTAGCAGACCCCACATCAGCCACGCAGGAAAGCCGGTGATCGAGCGACCACCAAATTCAGCGATACCTACATGCCGAGTGATAGTTGCCAGCTTGCTCGGCACGAATGGCTCGGGAGGAGTTGGCGGGACACCGCCCGCTATTCGCGCGGCGATGAGCTTGCCAACATATCGACCTTGATGCTGCGCGATTGATGCGAGCCCCGGAACGGGCCGGCCGTCAGATCCGAGGACGTGGGCCGCGTCGCCAACCACGAAGCATTCGGGATAGCCAGGAACTGAAAAATCATTCTCAACTGCTATCGTTCCATTAGCCGTAACCTTCACGCCGAGCGACTGCGCTAGTGGCACCCCCCGCACACCCGTACACCACAGCACCGTTCCTGCCTCAATTCTTTCGTCTCCGATCGTCACGCCTGCCGCGTCAACATGGGTAACGGGAACGCCTACCCTCACTTCAACTCCAGCGTGTTGCAGTGCGCGGGTCGCATAGGACGAATGCTTTTCGCTGAACGCAGGCAGCAGCCGTGGTCCAGATTGCACGAGCACGATGCGCGCTCGGCATGGATCGATGTTGCGAAAGTCAGCAGCCAGAGTGCGTTGTACGAACTCACTAATCGTGCCTGTAATTGCAACGCCGGTCGGCCCACCTCCGACGACGACCACCGTCATGTCACGCGCTTGTTTGGCTGGATTCGATTCCATCTCCGCGCGCTCGAATGCCGTCAACAGTCGATTGCGAGCCGCAATCGCGTCGGGAAGTGTCTTCAACCCGATCGCGTGTTGCGCCCATTTCGCCTCGTGACCGAAATAACTAGTCTGCGCTCCGGTTGCGACTACAAGCACATCGAAGGGAAGATCAGATCCCTCACCCATGACGACGACTCGGCGCGACAGATCAATGCGCTTTGCCTCGCGCATTTCCACCCGGACGTTGGGCATA
>DASZDV010000474.1:0-3684 GCA_035941575.1 Pyrinomonadaceae bacterium | reverse complement strand
GAAACTTCGTGGAGCGGAATGTCAGCGAAAAGACGTTCCATGTCCTCGAGTGAATCGATCGCGACGCCGACTTTGCCGACTTCACCTGCCGAAAGGGGGTCGTCCGAGTCGAGACCGATCTGCGTCGGCAGATCGAAAGCGACTGAAAGACCGGTGGTGCCGTGCGATAGCAGATACTTGTAGCGCGCGTTCGATTCTTCCGCGGTGGCGTAGCCCGCGTACTGTCGCATGGTCCAGAGCCGGCCGCGGTACATGTTTGGATAAATGCCGCGAGTGTAAGGAAACTCTCCCGGCGCGCCGAGGTCTTCTTCGTAGTTTATCGGGCCGGTATTATCGGGATTGAAATCGACTGGAAGCTCGATGCCGGACGGCGTTTCAAACCGCTCGCGCCGTTCGTCTTTTGTTTTCGTAGCCATAGCAGATCGAGGACAGGCGAAGCCTAACATACATCGGCCACGGATGACACGAATCGAAGGTTAGTGGCAGAGTAAGTTCACATGAGTACGGTTACGGTGAACAAACGAGGCGCGGATCGCGTCCGGCGAGGTCATCTGTGGATCTACCGGAGCGACGTGGTCGACGCCGATGCTGAGGGCGGCGCGGCTGTTACCGTCAAAGATGAACGCGGCAATCTCGTCGGAAAGGCGCTGTATAGTGACGCCTCTCAGATCGCGCTGCGGTTTCTCACGCAAACAAACGAAGAGATAGACCATGCCTGGTGGCGCCGGCGCATTCGTGAGGCCGCGGCGCGACGAAGTATTCCTGAGGATACAAACGCTTATCGGCTCGTCTACTCCGAAGGCGATCTACTACCGTCGCTGATTGTAGATCGTTATAACGACGTGCTGGTGTTGCAAACGTTGTCGCAAGGAACTGAGTCGTTCAAATCAACAATCGTGGAGATTCTCGTCGAGGAGTTTCATCCCAGAGCCATTGTTGAACGTAACGACGCGCGCGTGCGAGAACTTGAGGGACTGCCGCTGATATCGGCGACAGTCTACGGCGACCTTCCCGGGGAGTTGGAAATTTTGCAACACGGGTTGAAATTTATTGTGTCGCCCGGTGCGGGACAGAAGACCGGATCGTTCTTGGACCAACGGGAGAACCGGCTCGCCGCGCGTGCAGCAGCGCAAACGACGAACCGAGGACGCGCGCTTGATTGTTTCACGTTCAACGGCGCGTTTGCGTTGCATCTTGCAGGCGTTTGTGAAGAAGTGATCGGCATCGACATCTCCGGAGACGCAGTGGCGGCGGCGAAGCAGAACGCGCAAATCAATGATCTGGGGAATGTGGAGTTTCGCGAGGCAAACGTATTTGACGCGTTGCGCGAGATGGAAGCGAGCGGCGCGAGATTCGATGCGATCGTGCTTGATCCACCTGCGTTTGCGAAAAATCGCGCGAGTTTGAAGTCAGCGATACGTGGTTACAAAGAGATCAACTTGCGGGCGTTGAAGTTGCTGAATGCGGGTGGCGTGCTGGTCACGTGCACGTGTTCTTATCACGTGTCTGAAGATCTGTTTCTGGAGATTGTGGACCAGGCTGCGATAGACGCTCACCGCCGCGTGCAGATCGTTGAGAAACGCATGCAGGCCTCGGATCATCCCGTGTTGCTTGGGATGCCCGAGACCTACTATTTGAAATGCGTTATTGCACGCGTTCTTTAGCCGCGGATTACACGGATTTAGTTGAAGCCGGGGTCGTTTTCGATCACGACCTTCGTTGTGTAGTCCTTGCCGTTGACCGTGAGCTTCAGGTTGTACGTGCCGGCTTCGAGCGGCAGGCCCAGGTTGAAGAGGCCTCCGAAACCGCCACCGCCGCCGCCGCCTCCTCCGCCGCCGCCACCACCACCGCCGCCGCCAGCGCCGCCACCGCCACCGCCAGGACCGCCGCCGCCAGGACCACCACCGGTCGGCCGCGGAGGCGGATCGCCGCGGAGGTTCCACTGAACTCTGTTAAGACCAGCGTCCTTCGTGCCCGTGATGTTCCGCATGACTTTGCCCGTGTAATCCGAGATCGTGATCTTCACATCACTAGACGGCGCGGACTTCAGGTAATAACTGACCGCCGTACCCCCAGCAGGATTGGCGCCACGGAAGAGTTTCGCGCCGCCCCAGTAACGCCCGAGGCGCGGATCGTTCAGCCAGAGCGTTCCCGGCCTGACGTCAAACAGATGCGCGTCAGAGTCGATCACCTTCTGCGACAACTGTTGCAGCGGACTGATGTCGTCGAGAATGAAAATCCCGCGTCCGTGAGTGCCGACAATAAGATCGTTGTCGCGCGGATGGACCAGGATGTCGTCAACGCGAATCGTCGGCATGCCCGACATGAACGGCTTCCACTCTGCCCCGCCGTTGAGCGAGATGAACAAACCATTCTCCGTGCCGACATACAGCAGGTCCTTGTTCTTCGGATCTTCCCGCACAACGTTGACCGTGCCCCACTTCGGCAAGTTGTTCACGATTGACTTCCACGTTGCGCCGTAATCGCGTGTGACGAACAGGTACGGCTTCAGATCGTCGAGACGATGACCGTCAACGGCGAGATAACAAGTTCCGGCGTCGTAGCGCGAGGGCTCAACACGCGAGATGTGATACGTCTCGCCAATGCCGGGAACGTTCTTCGCCACGTTGGTCCAGGTCGCGCCGCCGTCGCGACTGACTTGCACGTTTCCGTCGTCAGTGCCGACCCACAGTATGCCGGGAACTTTCGGTGACTCCGCTACAGTCACCACATAGCCATAGCTGGTATAGCCGTCGTGCTTGGAGGCCATCGGCTGATTACCCGCCACACCCATGATCGGTAAGGTGTTGCGATCGATCTGTTTCGTGAGATCAATCGTTGCGGTCCAGGTGTCGCCACGGTCCATCGATCGGAACAGGCGATTGCCGCCCGCGTAAACAACGCGAGGGTTGTGTGGCGACAGATGAATCGGCGTGTTCCAGTAGAAGCGATAGACCTCGGTTGCGGGCGGCGTGGGCACAACGTTGGACGCCAGGTTTCCGCCACCGAAACCACCGAAGCCCTGCGCGGCAGCAAACGCTGCAAGTTGCGCCTGCGTGTCGGGCGTCGGCGAGGCTTCAGGCGACGCACCGGGCGAAGCTGCCGGCGAGACTCCAGGCGACGCTCCAGGCGAGGGACTTGCCCCTGGCCCGCCTCCGCCACCCTGGCGCCCACCACCGCGTCGCGGCACACCACGCGGACGAATGCTCACGCTGCGTCCGGTACGCAGATCCAAGCGTTGCATCGCACCGCCCTGCGATTCCGCGTAGACCGTGTTGTAATCCGTCGGGTCGACCTGCGTGTAGAAACCGTCCCCACCACCAACGCGATACCAATCGGCATTTGTAATGCCGGCTTGCAGGCTTCTGGTCTGGCTTGGTCCACCCCACGATCCGTTGTCCTGTAGACCACCGTAAACGTAGTACGGCTTCCTCATGTCGACACCGATTGCGTAGAACTGCGCGGCCGGAATGGTGTTGATGAATTCCCACGTGGCGCCCTGATCGTAACTGGCGTTCAAGCCACCATCGTTGCCCACCAGCAGATGATCGCTGTTATTTGGGTTGATCCAGATCGCGTGATTGTCGCTGTGTGCGATTCCTGACTGAAGCGATCGGAACGTCTTGCCGCCGTCCGTGGACTTACTAAAGTTCAACCCACCGACATAAACCGTTTCCGGATTCT
>DASZDV010000473.1:0-6413 GCA_035941575.1 Pyrinomonadaceae bacterium | reverse complement strand
TGTCGCCATAGTGCTCGGCAACGGCCGCCACCGTCGGTGCGAGCATGCGGCAAGGGGCACACCATTCAGCCCAAAAATCCACTAGCACGGGCTTATCGGATCCCAAAACATCTTTCTCAAACGAGTTGTCACTTACTTCTTTCACGAATTCACTCATGGGTCGCTCCTAATTTGCTGTTAATCTCTCTAAACTTTATTGCCCCTCGCCTTCGAGGAAGTTCTTCAGTAGCCGCGCACGCGACGGGTGGCGGAGTTTGCGCAGCGCTTTTGCCTCGATTTGGCGAATGCGTTCGCGTGTTACGTTGAAGTTCTGTCCTACCTCTTCCAGCGTTCTTTCATGACCACCGTTATCCAAACCAAAACGCAAGCGAATGACTCGCTCTTCACGCGGGCTCAAGGTTTGCAGAACGTCGCCGGCAATCTCGCGCAAGTTTGAAGTAATGACCCGCGCTGCCGGACTTTCGCTCGATTTGTCTTCGATCAAATCGCCCAGTTGCGAATCGCCGTTCTCGCCGATTGGTGTTTCGAGCGAGATCGGATCCTGCATCAGTTTGCGTGCCTTGCGGACCTTGTCCACCGAGGTGTCCATCTTCTTTGCGATCTCCTCGGTCGTCGGTTCGCGTCCGAGTTCGCGCACCAGTTCACGCGAAGTGTTCTTGAGTTTGTTGATCACTTCGATCATGTGGACCGGGATACGAATCGTACGTGCCTGGTCGGCAATGGCGCGTGTGATTGCCTGGCGAATCCACCACGTTGCATACGTGGAGAACTTGTAACCACGGCGCCAGTCAAACTTGTCAACGCCCTTCATCAGACCGAGATTGCCTTCCTGAATCAGATCCAGGAACTGCAAGCCACGGTTCTGATACTTCTTCGCGATCGAAACCACGAGACGAAGGTTCGCTTCGGTCAGCTCGTGCTTCGCTTGTGCAGTCTGCGCTTCGCTGACAGCGATCATCTGGTGCGAGCGTTTAATCTCCAGCGGCGACAGGTGATGTTCCGCTTCGATCTCCTTCAAACGTTTCTTCGCGACTGCAACGTGCTTGCGAAATTCCTTCTGCTTGTCGGCCTTGAGGCCCTTTCGCTTTAGTTTCTCGTTGTACGCTTCGATCTCGCGCTCGAGCACGCGCACTTCCTTGTGCACCACGCCGATTGCGGCGATGAGACGTTGTCGCGCAACTTCCTTCAAATGAAGACCGCGGATCTCCTGTGCGATCTCCAACCGTGTGCGGGCGAGTTTACGCCGGTAGCGAAGCAGCTTCTTCGAGCGCTTACCGCGCGAAATTCTCTGCTCGCCTGCGAACTTCTCGAACTCTTTCAAACCACGCTTGTACAGTTGCCGAATGTTCTGCAACCCTTCGATCGTCCACTGCAAATACTCTTCGCTGCGATCCTCGTGTTCTTCAGTCTCCATCTGGTCGGAGAATGCGACAACGTCGCGAATGTTGAGTGTTCCGGCGGCTAGATCGTCACCGACTCTGAAAAGTTCGACGACGGCGATTGGCGAACGAGCGATAGCTTTTTCTGCTCGTTTCTGACCTCGTTCGATTCGCTTGGCGATGGACACTTCCTGTTCTCTCGTTAACAAAGGCACGACGCCCATTTCGCGCATGTAAACGCGAATAGGATCGGAAGTCTTATCCATCTCGCCGGCCGAGAGATCCAACTCGACCTCTTCACTCATTGCTTCATCTGACTCAGCGGCAGACGAAGACTCTTCAATCAAGGGTTCCTCGATCTCGGTTTCACCGCTGGTGGCTCGTTCCAGCGTTTGTAGTACTTCGTCGATATCTTCTATCGACACGGCATCGTCGGTTAACTCCTCGCTGAGGTTGGCGAAATCGCCCTTAACCGAATTCATGAGCTCGATGCCGTTTTGATCTTTTTCAAGCCTGGACAAATTAGCTAATCCTTTCTCGCTTAAGCAGTTCTAAGCACTTTAGCGGCCTTTCCATTCGACTTCCCAACTCTGGAAGTTTTCCCATTTGTGAGAGTTCCGCACGGCTTTAATCGTTGTACGACATCGTCAATAGTTATGTTTTTCAACACCTGCTCGACCGCCGAGTCAACTTCCTGCAATACGTCACCCAGGACGGTTTCAATATTTACGCCCACCGGACAGTCGCGGCTCGGCGGCTGCCTGTGCAACGAAAAGACGCCGCCACACTCCAGCGCCTGGTAAATGTCCAAAAGAGTCGTTTTCGCCGGATCGGTTGCAAGCCGGGAGCCTCCCAGGGAGCCGGTTTGTGACACGACCAAGCCGGCCTGAGCCAGGTCGAGCAACATACGGCGAATCACTACCGGATTGGTGTTTACGCTTTCCGCAACCTGTTCGGATTTAAGGGGTTCTTCGCCCGACCAGGCCATTAAACTCATGACATGCACCGCGACGGCGAAGCGGCTGTTAGTCGACATATCAAAACACGGGTCCCTTACTGGGGATCAATTTTGTAACCATTATAGTTACAATTTCGATTTTGTCAACTACTTGAAAATTTGGAGTTTAAGGCTGCGGGGTCGGCAGGTTTAGGGTGTTCATGAAGTCAAAAAGGGCGTCCACGTCCAAGGGTTTTGGCATGAGTGTGAGATAGCCTACCTCGGTCGCTTTTCGGCGATCTTCTTCGCTCGCATAGCCCGAAATGGCGATGGCCGGCACAGCATCCATTGCCGGAACCTGTTTTACCTGTTTGAGAAACTCGTAACCGTCGACGTCCGGCATGCCGATGTCAGAAATGATCACGTCGGGACGATTTGAACGTGCCCACTCCAAGGCTTCGTTCGCTGAAGTAACTGCAATCACCTTCGCGCCTTCGCGGCCAAACATCGCGCTCAACAAACTGAGCGTGTCTTCGGAGTCTTCTACGACGAGGATGTTGAGTCCTTGTAACGAGTGATCCTTTTCCTCAACTTTTTCCGGCGCGACCCGCTGTGCCGCTGCCAAACCCAACCGAAAGGTGAAGGACGAACCCATACCCATGCCATCGGATCGGGCTTCCAGTCTTCCGCCATGCATCTTCGCCAATGCGTCGGCGATCGCGAGTCCGAGTCCGAGACCACCGTGACGTCTCGAGGTGGAACCATCAGCCTGTCGAAAACGGTCAAACACATGCGGCAGGAAATCAGGCTCTATACCGACGCCTGTGTCCTCAACGACCAAACGGGCGTCGACGCCCTCTGTGTCTGTCGTAACCCTTACCTTGCCGCCGGGTTCAGTGAACTTGATCGCGTTTGAAAGGATGTTCCATACGATCTGTTGCAAACGAACAGGCTCGCCCAGCACAACGAGCGTCGAGGGCGACAAGTTGACGGAGAGATCAATGTTGCGCGAAGCGGCCATCGCCCGAACAGTATCGAGCGCAGCTTTCACGGCGACATTTAAGTCTGTCGGCCGTGGCTCAAACTGCAACTTGCCGGTGGCGATTCTTGACGTATCGAGCAGGTCGTCGATCAAACGCGCCTGCAACCATGCGTTTCGCTCGATGGCGTCCAATGCTTGCGCGACGCTCTTAGTGTCGAGGTTGCCGCTGCGAAGTAATTTGATCCAGCCGACGACGGGCGTGAGCGGCGTGCGCAACTCGTGCGACAGAGTTGCGAGAAAAACGTCTTTGGCGCGATTGGCTTCCGCGAGTTCTGCGTTTAGGCGCGTCAACTCAGCGGTTCGTTCGATGATTCTCTGTTCCAGGTCGAGATTGAGCTGTTCGAGATCGGCGCGCGCTTTCTGTTCGGCGAGCATCAGGCGGCGATGTTCTACGCCACGCCGAATCGTGTGTTTCATTGCCTCGATGTCACACGGTTTGACGAGGTAGTCGTAGGCGCCTTCCTGCAACGCAGCGATGGCGGATTCGACGGAAGCAAAGCCGGTGAGCACGACGGAGATTGTGAAGGGAGCGGTGCGACGAATCTCGTTCAGAACCGTGAGACCTTCGCCATGCTCCATGTGCAAGTCTGTGAGTACGAGATCGTAGTCTGCGTTGGACAGCAGCACAATGGCTTCATCGCCGCTCGACGCCGTATCGACGGTGTAACCTTCTTTCTCGAGGATCGCCGCCGTGGTGATGCGCAGACTCTCTTCATCGTCTACCACCATCAGCCGCCCGTGATTGAAGGACGCAATTCCCGCGGCCTCTTTCGCCGAGCGATGGTTTCCAGAGTTGTCTGGTGAGACGTTCATTTGCCCATGATCGCCGGGTTCTTGTCTTCGAGCACCGGTGAATCGACTTGAAGTACGATGCTAAAAACGGTCCCGCGGCCTATGTCACTCGTGACCTCGATACGCCCGCCGTGTTGCCGCACGATGTCCTGCGTCACCCACAAACCGAGGCCGGTGCCTTTCTTCCCTGTCGAGAAAAATGGATCGAAAATACGTGCGATATCATCCTGAGCGATGCCTACGCCGCTGTCGCTCATTTGCACGAGAATCGAGGGCTGCAAAGCCTGGTCGTAACGCGAGGTGGAGATGTGAATCGCGCCTTCTCCCGCAATCGCTTGTTGCGCATTCAGAATTAAGTTCAGGAAGACTTGCCGCAACTGGTCGGCGCGCGCGCGAATGGGAGGCAGGGATGGATCGAGACTCCTAGTGACCTTGATGCGCAGCTGCCGCATTTTCTTTTCGAGCAGCACAAGCGTCTCTTCGAGGAGTTGGTTCACGTCAACCCAATCAACTTCACCCGGGCGCCGCGCGAAACCGAGCATCTGGCGAATAATGTGCGAAACACGTTCTGTTTCTTTGCGCGCAATCTCAAGAAAGCGTGAGTTCTGTTCGAAGTCAGGACTCGTCTGCATCAAGTAGAGCGCGTTCTTGATCGCTTCCAACGGATTGTTCACTTCATGAGCGATCGAGGCGGCAAGGCGGCCGACGGCGGCAAGCTTTTCTGACTCGAACAACTGCTGTTCGACGCGCCGGCGCTCAAGTTCACGGATTTCGGTGAGGTCGTGAAGAATCGAAACTACAGCGGTGACCTGTCCCGTTGCGTCCAACACTTCGCGCGCAGTTATCTCCATCGGCAGTGCGCGTCCTTCTTCCGGATCGATTAGTTCGATGTCGGCTTGACGGCCGGTCTCGGAAGCCGAGGCGAGAGTGGAAATAAACGACGTCAGTTTGACTGCGTTGGTGCGAACGGCAGCGGCAGCCGATGAGCTGAATAAGTCGTTCTCCTGAAACAGCAGTTCCGCCCGACGGTTAAAGAGAATGAAGTTTCCGGCCGAGTCGCACACCACAATCGGATGACCCACATTTTCGATGATCAGATCGAGTCGATCGCGTTCGCGGCGCGAATCTTCTTCGGCCCGCTGATGCTTAGCGATGTTGCGCGCTAGCTCTTCGTTCGCTTCGCGTAGATCCGTGACGTCGCGAAAGATGGAAACTAAACCGAGCGGCTCGCCGCGCCCGTTTGTTGCGGGCGTCGAGATCACTTCAAAATGGATGTCGGAGCCCTCGATCGGATCAACGAGCGTGATATCGCGCTGGATAACTTCGGAGGACGACACAGTCGCACTTGAAAGATATGCCGAGAACAACAGGTCGTTCATCTTCAACGCGCGGCGTTTTCCTTCGCCTGCATTGGCAGAACCACTAAACAACTCTTCCGCGCGCCGGTTCTGAAGCAGAATCTCATTGTCGAGATCGGTAAGCACGATCGGATCCGCGACGGATTTCATGATCGACTCGATCCACTGGCGCTCGCGCTGGAGTTTAGTGACTGTGGTAACGAGTCGTTCCTGATGTGCCGCGAGTGAAGCGACAATGCCGATACGTTCGGCAAAGCGACGGAGCAGGTCGTACGATTCGACGTCAAGACTCTCGCGATCGGAGCCGACGTAAAGCACACCTAAGCGAGAACCGCGTTCAAACGTCCAAAACTGTCCGGGATGTCGCGGCGACGTAGTTTCACGAGCAGCTTTCGGCTGAATTTCGGAGATGCCATACAACGGCAACGCCAGCACGTTGCATTGCCATTCCAATTTGCCGAACACCTGACGGGAGGATTCGTCTTCCTGAATATCGATCCAGACAGGCTGCGCGTCATGAATCACTCGCACGCAGGTCGCGCTCGAATCCAACGGCATATCGATCTTCGCAGCGAGTGCGTCTTCATCGAACCCGAGCGCGGCACGAATGCGCAGTTCCGCGTCGCGTTCATTGATCATCGCGATCGCTGCTTGCTGGCAACCGAAATTGTGAACTATAGCTTCAAGAGCGAGAAGGAGTCGGTCTTGAAGCCGCGGCGTCGCGAGCATCTGCGTCGTTGTTTCGATGAACACATCGAAATGACGCTGCTTCCGCCGCGCTGACTCCGCGATTGAGTTGGCGGCTTGGAGGGCTAACTCTGACGGAACTTCTCCCATATTGCTGAACTTCACCGGAAGCCGTACTTACTTCAATACGACGTCACTTACTTTTCAACTTCCATCGT
>DASZDV010000472.1:0-4316 GCA_035941575.1 Pyrinomonadaceae bacterium | reverse complement strand
ACGCTTTTGTTGACGTCGCCATCGCTCCAAACGCGCGCCCCGGTTCGCGCACGATCACGATTGGCTCCGCGCGTGCTTCATTCGAAGTACTTCCACAACTGAATCGTCGCGGACGTTTCCAAGGCTTCTCGCCAGACGACGTGCTTTACCTGATCATGATCGATCGTTTCAGCGACGGCGACCAGTCAAACAACGAACCGCCACAATCACGCGGCATCTACGACCGCAAAAACAAGTTCTACTACCACGGCGGCGATCTCCAGGGCGTAATCGATCGCCTGCCTTATTTGAAAGATCTCGGTGTGACCGCCATCTGGCTGACGCCCTGGTACGACAATTACGATCGCCTCAACCAGATCGAGCTCAAGGAGGGCAGACCCAGCACCGGCTTTCATGGTTACAACCCGCAGGACTTCTATACGGTTGAAGAACACTTCGGGTCCCTGGATAAACTGAAAGAGCTAGTCAATTTAGCGCACCAATCCGGCATCAAGATCATTCAGGACCAGGTAATGAATCACACTGGTCCATACCATCCGTGGGTTGACGATCCACCCACGGCGACGTGGTTCAACGGCACCAAAGCGAACCATCTAAAAAACGTGTTCCAAACGTGGGTGCTGCACGATCCGCGTCCTGTCGAACAATTAAAGCGCGAAACCATGGAAGGTTGGTTTCTCGATTTCCTTCCGGATCTGAATCAGCACGACAAAGAAGTCTCACGTTACCTGATTCAAAACACGTTATGGTGGATCGGCGTCACCGGACTCGACGGCATTCGCATGGACACGTGGCAGTACGTGCCGAATGCGTTTTGGCGCGACTGGACCGCGGCGGTGAAACGTGAGTTTCCGAATTTCAAAGTGGTAGGGGAAGTAAAGGATGGCGACGCCGTTCATACATCATTTTTCCAGGGCGGTCGCATACGTTTCGATCGTATAGATTCCGGCCTCGATTCGCTTTTGGATTTTCCGCTCTTCTATTCGATCCGCCACGCCTTCGCTGAAAGCGGGTCCGTCGCCGACCTCCCGAAAACGCTCGCACGGGATTACCTCTACACACATCCAGATATCCTCGTAACGCTCCTTGGCGGTCACGACGACGGCCGGTTCATGAGTGAAAAGGGCGCCACCATAGAAGGGCTCAAGCTTGCGAATGCCTTCGTGTTGACGACACGCGGTGTGCCGCAACTTTACTACGGCGATGAGATCGCGATGACTGGACCGGACGAGCCGACGACGCGCGGCGATTTTCCTGGTGGCCCACGCACCAAGGAGGAACGCGATCTTTTTGAGTACGTGCGCGGGCTGATCCGCTTGCGACATGAACTCGAACCGCTGAGGACGGGACGGCTGATTAATTTGTATGTTTCGGAGCAGCAGTACGCGTACGCAAGAGGCGCAGTGATCGTTGTCATAAACAACGACGACAAGGAGTCTGAGATCAGTTTTCCAACGGACCAAGGGGAGGGGATTGTGTTTCACGACCGCCTCGGAGCAGCCAGGGATGTGATTGTGGATGAAGGAAAGATCAGAGTGAGTTTGCCTAAACGTTCGGCGGCGATTTTTGTGAGAAAGGACCAGTAGGATGCAGAAACCACGACTGAGCTTCTGGCAGATCTGGAACATGAGTTTCGGGTTTCTTGGCATTCAGTTTGGCTGGGGCTTGCAGCTTGCCAACATGAGTCCGATCTACAAGTACCTTCACGCCGAAGAAAGTCAGCTTCCTTACCTCTGGCTCGCTGGTCCAATCACCGGTCTGCTGATTCAACCGATTATCGGTTCGATGAGCGATCGGACGTGGAACCGGCTCGGCCGCCGGCGTCCGTATTTTCTTGTTGGCGCGATTCTCGCGAGTATTGCGTTGTTCATCATGCCGGATTCGTCGGCGCTTTGGATGGCCGCAGGGCTGCTTTGGATACTCGACGCGAGTATCAACATCACGATGGAGCCGTTTCGCGCGTTTGTCGCCGACAAGTTGCCCGAAGAACAGCGGACGCTTGGCTTCGTGATGCAGAGTTTTTTCATCGGCATCGGACAGACGTTGGCGAACGCGTTGCCATATCTGTTCACTACGCTCGGCGTGGTCGGCGTGATGGCAACAGGCATTCCTCTGTCGGTTGACTACGCTTTCAAGATAGGCGCGATTGTTTTTCTTGCGGCGGTGTTGTGGACCGTGTTGACTACAAAGGAATATCCGCCCGAAGACATGGAAGCATTTGAGCGACTACGCCGCGAAAAGCGAGGATGCACTGCCGGGTTCGCGGAGATTGCGTCGTCGCTCACTGAGATGCCAACGACGATGAAGCAATTGGCGGTGGTCCAATTCTTCACCTGGTTTGCGTTGCCCTGCATGTGGCAGTTTTTCGGGATTGCTGTCGCGCGACACGTGTTCCAAGCGCCGAATGAGACCTCACCATTATTTCCGGAAGGGACGGAATGGGGCGGTCTTTGTTTCGCCGCCTATAACGTCGTCTGTTTTCTCGTGGCTTTTGCGCTGCCGTGGATGGCGAAGAAGACGAGCCGCAAAGCTGTACACATGATCGCGTTGATCTGCGGCGGCGTTGGACTGATTTCGGTTTTTTTCATCAGCAATAAATGGATGTTGTTTGCGAGTATGGCGGGCGTCGGCATCGCGTGGGCTTCGATCCTGTCGATGCCTTACGTGATCCTGTCGACGGCAGTGCCGCCCGCGCGTATGGGTGTCTACATGGGCGTGTTCAATTTGTTCATCGTGATTCCGCAGATCGTGATGTCGCTGATCGTGCCTAAGATTTTCAACACGCTGCTTGGTGGCGATGCGCGTAACGCGGTCGTGCTCGGTGGTATTAGTTTGTTGATTGCCGCAGCATCAGTTCTTATCGTGCGCGACGTTCACGAACCAGGTCGTCGATCCCGTGAAATTTAAGCGACCCACACTAGCGTTACTTTTACTCCTCTTTCTCACGAGCACTAGCGTTGCTCAACGGGCTCGTGCGGTACCGGACTGGGTTCGCGACGGCGTCATCTACGAGATCTATCCGCGCGCTTTCTCGCAGCAGGGTAATTTCAACGCGATCACGGCCCGTCTGGATCAACTGAAAGATCTCGGGGTCACGATTCTTTGGCTGATGCCGATTCATCCCATCGGCCAGGAGAAGAAGAAGGGAACGATCGGCAGTCCGTACGCGGTGCGTGACTACTACGCAATCAACCCGGACTATGGCACCGCGGATGATTTGAAACGGCTCGTGCGCGAGGCTCACGCACGCGGTTTGAAAGTCATTATCGACATCGTTGCCAACCACACCTCGTGGGACAGCGTGTTGATGAAGTATCCCGAGTTCTATAAACGCGACGCAAAAGGCAACATCACCTATCCCTACGACTGGTACGACATCGCCGCTTTGAACTACGGCAACCAGGAACTCCACCGTTACATGACCGAGATGCTGAAGTACTGGTTGCGCGAATTTGATCTGGATGGGTTTCGCTGCGATGTGGCGGGCGAAGTGCCGACCGATTTCTGGGAGCGCGCACGGGTTGAACTGGAGAAGATTAAACCCGACATCGTGATGCTCGCCGAAGCGCATAAAGCGGAGTTGCTTGTGAAGGCTTTCGATCTGGATTACTCGTGGCCGTTGCACAGCGCACTCACGCAAGTTTTGCAGGGTCGCGCTCCCGCTTCGATGTTGCGCGCGGAATGGGAGAAAGAGGTCAACGAATGGCCCAACGGCTCCTTGCACATGCGCTTCTCGGACAACCATGACGAGCGTCGTGCGATTGCGCGTTTTGGCGAACCTGCGGCACTTGCGGCTTCGGCACTAGTCTTCACGCTCGACGGTGTGCCGATGATTTACAACGGGATGGAGGTTGGTGATACGACTGAATCCGGAGCGCCAGCGTTGTTTGAGAAGTTGCCGATCTTCTGGCCGATTGCGGAGCGGCGGCCGGAGTTTCCGAAGTTTTATAAACAGATAATGGCGTTGCGGCGCGGCAGTAATGCGCTGCGACGAGGGACATTGGAGTGGATCACGAACTCCGATGAGTCGCGCGTCGTGTCGTTTGTGCGACGAGCGCCGGGTGATGAAGTTTTGGTGACGATTAATTTTTCAAATAGGCCTTTCGCCGGAACGGTTGGACCGCATACTGTGTCGCTGGATGCGTGGGAGTACAAAATTCAGAGTACTAAGAGAGGGGATTTAAAGGCCGATGTTAAGACGAATTTGAAGACGGATACACGTTGGCCCACGGCTGCAAAGAACGGCTTTGGCACGTCAGCCACGCTCGCGTCGAAGGTATGGTTTACGTTGGCCAACGGTGTGATGACGGAAGTGT
>DASZDV010000471.1:0-7288 GCA_035941575.1 Pyrinomonadaceae bacterium | reverse complement strand
ACAGGCACAAAAAGCTG
This sequence comes from Pyrinomonadaceae bacterium, assembly GCA_035941575.1. GTDB lineage: Bacteria > Acidobacteriota > Blastocatellia > Pyrinomonadales > Pyrinomonadaceae > PSRF01. The sequence goes on along the minus strand of DASZDV010000471.1, from coordinate 7,271 downwards.
CGAATGAAACTGGCAAGCCGATCCTTTCGCTGCGGCTGTTGGGAAAACTGACGGATGAACTGAGCTGTGCGAATAGCCGCTTCTTCCGCACCGTGCTCTATTCGAATGACGAAGTCGCTTCCATGCTGCGCGATCGATTTGTGCTGCACTGGCAATCGGTGCGTCCCGTTCCGATCATCACGATCGACTTTGGCGATGGCCGCAAACTTGAGCGCACGATTACCGGAAACAGCATTCACTACGTGCTCGACTCCGAGGGACGTCTGATTGAAGCACTGCCTGGACTGTATGGACCAAAAGCATTCTTGCTCGGCCTGGTGGATGCCGAAGGTTTGTTCAAATCAGTCGCGGGTAACGAGCGACAGCGAGAATTTTTGCTTAATGAACACTACCGGGTTCGCAACAACAAGATCTCTTTAGCATGGCTCACAGACGTCGCCAATATCGGTGGTAAGGTTCCTGGCAATTTCGTAGTGCAGAAGGGACCAAACGGCGAGTTCACTGCGATTATGGTTGCGCCGTTGGCGATAACGAAGGCGTTAACCGAGGTGAACATACTTCGAGCGATGACTGCAACTTCGGAAGCGCTGGGAAGAGTTACCGATGAAGCGGCGTGGCGGAAGATTGCGCTGTGGCACGCCTCGGACGCGGTGCTCGACAGTCGCAGTATCGCGTTGATCAAGCGGCAGAATGCGTCGCTTTCGGAGACGCAACTGACGGCTATGTTGCAGAAGTTTCAGGAGGCTATCGCGCTCGATACGGTGCGGAACGAGTACCTGCTGCACTCGAAGTTGTATGCCTGGTTGGTCCAGGAACGGCGGCGGCTGAATTTAGAGAAGTTCAACGAGAAGGTTTATGCGGAGTTGTTCCTGACTCCCGGAAGTGATCCCTGGTTAGGCCTGTTGGACAGGGATGTTTACACGGGAATCGACAACGGCGGCGTTAAATAAACACGGACTATTTCTTCATCAACTCCAACACCGCCGAAGTCATCGCTTTCACGCCCGTGCGGAGCGTCGGCTCCGGCACGGGTGCGAACAGCGCCGAATGAAGTCCCGGAAGCGGCACGCCTGACTCTCGGCTTTGCTTCAGCTTCGCCGGGTCCGATGCGCCGAGCCAGAAAATCGTCGTTGGAATCTTCTGGTCCAAACTGAAATAACCGAAATCCTCGCTAGCCATGATCGGCGGCACTTTAACAACGTTCTCATCGCCGAGCGCCTTTTTGAAAACAACCGCGAGACGTTCCAGCAACTGCGGATCGTTGTATGTTGATCCGGTGCCTTCACTAACTTTCACAATCGGTGCGCGATCTTCAGGAATGCCCGCGGTCAATGCTACGCCTTTTACAATACGTTCGATTGACGTCAGGATGCGTTGCCGCACTTCCGGCTTGTACGTGCGAACGGTCAATTGCAGATTCACTTCGTCGGGAATGATGTTGTAACGCGTGCCGCCGTGAATCGAACCCACTGTCACCACTGCCGGATCGAGCGGCGAATTCTCACGACTAACGATCGTCTGTAACGCCATCACAACTTGCGCGGCCATCACCACCGGATCCTTTGTGTTTTCGGGCGCCGAACCGTGACCGCCAACGCCGCGAATCTTTACGTCGATCGAAGTCGCACTCGCCATTGCGTAGCCAGGCGTGTAACCCACTTTGCCAGTCTCCAACTCCGGCTTGTCGTGCAATGCAATCGCGAAATCGGGTTTCGGAAAGCGCGTGTACAGTTCATCGCGCAACATTGCATTCGCGCCGTCGCCCGTCTCTTCTGCGGGTTGGCCCAACATTACGAGCGTTCCACTCCAGCTATTTTTCAGCTCGACTAAAAGTTTGGCGGTGCCGAGAAAACTGGTCATGTGAATGTCGTGGCCGCACGCGTGCATGACGCTAACTTCAACACCGGCATCGTTCTTCGTTTTGACCTGACTCGAATACGGAACGCCGGTTTTTTCTTCCACCGGCAATGCGTCGAGTTCAGTGCGCACGAGCACCGTCGGGCCTGGACCATTTTTCAGCACACCGACAATGCCGTAACCGGTCCACTGTGCGTTTTGGTATTTGCCGATGTGTTCGGTGACGGTGAAGCCGAGTTTTCGAAGTTCGCCGGCGACGAAAGCCGACGTCTTTTCCTCGCGGTGCGAAAGTTCCGGAGCGGTGTGGAGCGATTTGTAGGTGGACAACAGCCCGGCAAGATCGCGTTCGATCATTGCATCGAGCGAGAGTTGTTGAGCGTTGACGTTGAGTGCGGCGACAGCCAGCAGGGCCGGCAGAAGAGTTCGTCTAAGCATTAGCCTCCGAACAGTTTCAAGAGTTCGTTGATGCGGGTGAGATGATAATCGTCATGCTCGGCTTCGAAAAAGACGAAATCGACCAGACGCATCGGAATATTCAGCCGTGAGTGGATTGCACTGCGGGCGAACATGCCGGCGTCAAAACTTTCCAACCTGCTGACGACTTGCATTCGCCTTTGGCGAAACGATCGGCTGATCTGTGCCGCGGGAACGCTGTTGTAGTTTGCTTCGCTCGTTTTCTTGTTCGTGATGTCGGCGGGATCCAGCACCGGCACTCCGGCAGCATACTGTTCGATTCGCTCGAGCGTTAACGCGTCGAGATCGAACAGGTGACCGGCGTTCTCCTGGATGGACCACCGGCCGTCGTCACGGCGAGTAAGAATCTCGGCCGGTGCGGAATTGAGATACTCGTCGAGCCGTGCCGGCGCGCCGCGCACGCGCTCGATCATCTCGGGATAACGCTCAACGGGAAAATCAAAAGTGAATTGGCGATCGATCCATTTAGTACGCGGCATAGGTCATATAGGTCCTATAGGTCGTATAGGACCTATAGCCTTCCACGACCTATATTCTATCTTGGCTGCGTGAGGCTAAACCAGTTGCCCGAATTATCTTTGAACACCGCTTCAATGCCGTAAGGCCTTTCCGTCGGCTCGGACATAAACTGCACGTCCTTAGCTTTCAACTCTTCATATGTCTTGCGACAATCATCGGTCTGGAAAACACCGGCCCCTAGCACACCCTTCGCCATGATCGCGCGCAGCGTCTTCGCCGTCTCTTCGTCCATGAGCATGCCCGGTTTTGGTTCCATCAGGACGAGTTCGAAGTCAGGTTGATCGTTGGTGCACATGGTCAACCAGCGAAAATCTTCGCCGACCATCGCGTCCGTGTGAACTTTGAAACCGAGCTTGTCGCGGTAAAACTCGAGTGCTTCGTTCTGGTTATTTACAAAAATAGTGGCGTGAGACAGTTTGCGGATCATTGTCGGTTCTCCTCGATGAAAGTTGAGCCGAGGATACCTATGCTCGCGCAGAAATGCTTCTTGAAAATTGCTCTTTAGGCAGATTCGAGCTTGTACATCACGAGGAAGCAGCCGGGCATCTGGCGTTTCGCTTGTTCTCGTTCCCGGACTTTTTCACGGTAAGTGACGGGAGCATGTCCTACGTACTTGTGGAAGAGACTGCTAAACGATCCGAGGCTCTGAAAGCCGACTTCAAAACAAACATCCGTGACGCGCAATTCGTCGGCGCACAATAGCTCTTTCGCTTTCTCGATGCGGCGTTCAATCAGATACTGGTGTGGAGTTTTATTAAAGGCCTGCCGAAAGAGACGCAGAAAATGATAACGAGAGAAACAGGCCTTTTCGGAGATCTGATCGAGACTCAGCGGATGGTCGTAGCAATGGTCGATGAACTCGCGCGCCCGCCCAAGACGTTGAAGCGTCTCGAGGTCGGTAACGTTTCCTTCGATTCTTTTGACCATCGGCGTTATGGTTTGGGCGGCAATGGTTTTTGCATCGCATTGTTGATGAAGTCAGTCATGCCAGTGTCGGCGCCACCATGACGAAACTTGTAATACGTCGACAATGCGGCCGTCCAGTCCTTGCGACTCTGTTCAGTTTTAGGATCCGTTCCTGCTGTTTGAATCGCGCGCGCGTAGGCGTCGATGATCCGATCCATCACGACGTTTAGCTTCTCTAACGCCGCTTTGCTCTCCGGAGTTTCCGGCTTGTTTGCGAAATTGGTTTGATACGCGGTCGACATCGTCTTGTATGGACCAGACTCATAAGCAACCGCTAGGAAGTAGTAGGTGGAAGGCGTGCGCCGGATGTCACTTTCGTACTGCGCTGCCTTGATTAACGAGTCGATCGCCTGGTCGGGGGTGGTCTTCAGCGTCAGAAAACCAACTGCGTAATTGAGATAGGCCAGCGTGTCGTCTTTGCCTTTGAACGGGGCCCATTCGCCAGGAGCTTTGCCGCCCTCGATCGTTTGAATCGCCTTTCGGGCATACATTAGCGCGTCCGCGTTGTGACTCTCGTCTTTATTTGAAGCGGCGAGATAGCCGGCGTACCCGAGGTCGATTTGAGCGCGAAGGTAGTCAGGTTCGTCGGCGAGAATCTTCGCTCCGACACGATAAGCTTCGTCAAACTTTTTCTCGTTAATAAGGCCGCCGAGTTGCCGTTTGCGGTCATCGCGTTCGTAGGCCGCAACCCATTTGCTCAGGTAATCGGTGTACTGGTCTTTGTCTTTCTGATACTTCTGGAGATAGTCGCGGGCCGCCTGGTACGCGGCGTCCGGATTGGGCACGCGGTTGTCTACAAACCGCTTGTAGATATTGATTTTGACCGGATCGTCAGTCTCTTGGGCAACGGCCGTGAACTGTCTGAATCCCGTCGTTCCTACGCCTAATGCTATGAGCGCTGCGAGTGCAAACCTGCTAACAAACACGTTCATCGTCCTCTCTCTCCCATCCATCCGACTGGCTTAGACGCTCGATAGACCGCTAAGGGTTTTATGGCGCTGCGGTTATAATCGACCTATACATGACAAACAAAACCGATCGCCGTCCTGACCATATCAAATTTCAAGGTCGTATTCTATTTCTTACAGAAGAAACGAGTCTAATCCGGCAGCAACTCGAAGCTACGGGCGAGGCCGCAGCCCAACTCGAAACTGAGCTCGCTCGGCGATTCGCGGCAGACGACCTGCCACTGATGAGCAACATCTCTACCGACGAGATCACGCCGGGCTGGGTCTGTTTTTACTACGACGAAACGCTTGGTCAATACGTGTACGTAGGCATGCGCGAAGGCGCCGTGCAGAAGGATGAAGTCAAGAACGGAAACTTCGCGGTCGTCGTTTCCGGCCTTTCGAAAGGCTGTGGCTCGTCCCGCGAGACAGCGCCTTATGCCGAACAAGCCGCGGGCATTCAGCTCGTGATCGCGAAGAGCATCGAAAAGATCTACGGCCAAAACTCGCAGAACATCGGTCTTTTGACCTCCACTGATTTCGGGCTGATCGAACGTATCCGGCGCGGCGAAGAGATCGCGCTTTCGGAGTTTACGAAAGAACTCGATCCGATCTCGCAGGATATCGTCACTTACGGCGGACTCTTCAACTACAACAAAGCTCGTCTCGCGGGAAAAGTCTCACCGCCACTAGTCGAAACTGCTCCACGTCCGATGACGATTGTCGAAAAGATCATCGCGCGGCACGCGTTTGTCACGGCGGGAAAGATCGGCGTCGAAGCGGTGAAACCGGGCGATTCTCTATTTGCTGTGGCTGATGTGCGCTTCTCGCACGAGTACGTCACGCCGATGGCGGAGTCTCTGTTCAAACACGCGCTTGGCAAGGACGCGCGCGTGTCGCAACCTGAATCCGTCTTTGCGTTTCGGGATCACCTGACGTTTCTCAGCCGTGTGATGTCGCCCAAGCATCGCCAGATGGGACTTCTGGAAAAAGCGGAAGGACTCGCAACGACGCAAGAGAGTTTTACGACACAGCAGAAGATCAAACTTTACGGCGAAAACCCGCAAGGTGGATCCGAAGCAATCTGTCATAACGCGGTGGTCGAAGATCTCGCTCTGCCCGGACAAGTCGTCATCGGCACCGACTCGCACACGTGCATGGCGGGTGTGCTTGGTTGTTTCGCGTTTGGCGTCGGTTCAACGGACATGGCCAATGCGTGGTACACGAAAGACATTCGCATTCGCGTGCCGGAAACAGTGCGTTATGTTTTGAAAGGTAAGAAGCGCGCAGATGTCGCTGCGAAAGACGTGATGCTTTACATCCTCGCGAGCGAGTACATGAAAACGAGCAAGGGTATTGGCAAAGTACTCGAATTTGCCGGTGAAGACCTGCGCAACTGGTCCATGGACGAACGTGCGACGCTGACGAACATGTCTGTCGAAGCCGGCGGCACAACCGGAATCATCGAGCCGGACGAAGTAACGCTCGACTACATTGTTCGCACTCGCGATCTCGACGCGGAAGAAGTGCGAAAGGGATTCACCTTTAGCGATCCTGATGCTGAGTACGCCGCGGTGTTTGAGATAAATCTCGACGAGATTCGGCCGATGGTCGCCACACCGGGCGATCCTCGAAACGGAATTCCGATCGACGAGTTGCCCGAAGAGGTGCGGATCGATGCTGCCTACGGTGGTTCCTGTACCGGCGGCAAGATGGCAGACATGGACATGTATGCCGAGGTGCTGGCGAACGCATTGGCACATGGCAAGCGAGTGGCGGAAGGCGTGCACCTTTATATTCAGTTTGGTTCGCAGAAGATCAAACAATATGCGCGCGAGCGCGGGTACATCGAGATCTTCGAGCGCGCAGGCGCCGAGTTGATCGATCCTTCGTGCGGCGCATGCATTAATGCCGGTCCGGGCGCTTCTCCGAGCGCCGAAACCGTCACAGTCAGCGCCCAAAACCGAAATTTCCCCGGCCGTAGCGGTCCGGGCAAACTCTATCTCGCCTCACCGTACGTGGTCGCAGCTTCGGCAATCGCGGGCAAGATTGTCGAACCAGCGGATTTCCTGAAACCTTTGCCCGCCCTTTCTCACTAACCTACCGGGAACATGATGAAGCGGCTGACGGTCGATGAACTGAGTTTGGAAGGTCAGCCTGGCGCCTTCGCGGGAACTCTGATGAATAGTTCAGCAGACCTGGTTACTCGCGTCTGCGCGGGCGACGCAGAGGCCTTTCGTCTGATTTTCGACCGGTATTCGCGACCCGTCATCAGTTTCATTTACGACATGGTCAACGATCGCGCGCTCGCGGAGGAGTTAACGCAAGAGACTTTTGTTCGTGCGTTTCGCGCCATTCGAACCATGCGACGAGAGACGAAGCTGTCGACCTGGCTCTTTGGCATTGCGCGAAACGTCGCTCGCGAGTCGCTTCGCGCGCGGGCGCGCGCCGCGAGCCACGTGGATCTGGCAGACAGGTCGGTTATGGATCTCAGCGATAACAGGCCAG
>DASZDV010000470.1:0-1531 GCA_035941575.1 Pyrinomonadaceae bacterium | reverse complement strand
GGCAAGGACGGGAGCGACCGGGCGACTGAAGTTCTCAACTCGCAATACCACGGCAGCAACACCCAACTCGTGGGGCGATTCTTTATTGACGATTCGCAATCAGTCAGGGCTACTTACGAGCGCCGGCGCGCCGCGAACATTGGCTTCCCGGGGTTGACGGGTGTCTTCACCGCGTTCTTCCCATTTTCCAATCGCGACAAGATCAGCGTGCGTTACGCCGGTGAGAACCTTATTTCTCATTTGACCAGGCTGTCTCTGAGCGGTTTCTACCAGAAGCAGGATCGCAACTTCTCAAACACGATTAATGTTCCGGCGGCGCCGCCCTTCTTTCCCGGGACATTTCAATTCAGCGAGACCATTACAAAGACAACCACTGCGGGTTTCGACTTGCAGAGCAACTGGACACTTGGCTTGCACGACGTGCTAACAGCGGGAGTGAGTTACACGCGCGACCGCAACCGTGACTCGCGCTTCATCGAGAGGTTGCTGCCGAACTTTGCCACGAATCCGCCGTCATTGCGGCGCAGCACTGACAACTCGAACAGCGTTCCGAACGCTACGTTTGGCGATCTGGCTTTTTTTGCGCAGAACCAATACGAGGTCAATGCAAAACTCCGCCTCATCGGCGGGCTGCGCCTCGACAAATTTGTGAGCAAGTCGGAACGCACTACGAATTTTAGTTTGCCCCCTTTCCTTACCGCGGCCCAGATTGAAGACTTGCAGCTGACCGGGCTCGATGCGGGATTAAAAGTCAGCGAAACGGCCCTCAGCGGAGACTTCGGTGTTGTCTACAGCCCGATCGACCCGTTGACCTTCACGGCACGCGTCGGACGCTCGTTCCGCGAACCGAACCTCTTCGAACGATTCTTTACAGACTTTGGATCGGTAGAAGGTTTCGTCGTCGGTAATCCTAATTTGAAACCGGAATCGGGCTTAAACATAGATACCGGCGTCGCGGTACGCACCGCCCGATTCAAAGGATCGCTTACCTACTTCAACAACCGCTACACGAATTTCCTGACCAGCGTATTGGCAATTGATCGCAACGGTGTGCCCATCACCGTTTCCCAGGGCCCTGGCCGGCCGCCCATCGACGTCTATCGCACGGTTAACCTGGGAAGCACCCGAATTCAGGGAGTCGAGGCTGAGTTTGCGGCATCGTTTCAAGTTCCAAGGTCGCTCGTCACTCCATTCGGCAACGTTAGTTATGTGAAGGGTGACGATCTGCAAAGTGACGTGCCGCTGAATTTCATCACGCCGCTTAAAACCGTGATTGGTTTGCGCTGGCAGGATCGGAGCGAAAAGTTCTGGTCAGAGTGGGAGACACGCATAGTGAACGGGCAGGATCGGCTCACGCCGCAATTTCTGGCGACGAACGGCGGCACGGAGCCCGGCTATGTTACGCACACTCTGCGTGCCGGCTACAACTTTCGACGCGAGCATTACACCGTCGGCCTGGTTGCCGGCGTCGACAACCTTCTCAATCGCTATTACTCAGAGCAGTTTGTCTTTTCTCCCGCCCGCGGTCGCA
>DASZDV010000469.1:0-4433 GCA_035941575.1 Pyrinomonadaceae bacterium | reverse complement strand
GAGCCGGATTCCAGCAGCACTGAAAACTTGTCGAAACTACGAATACGCCCGGTGAGCTTGGCGCCGTTCAAAAGATAGACCACCACCGCCGTCTTCTCGCGACGCACAGTATTGAGGAAGGCGTCCTGAATGTTTTGCGGTGCCTGTTTTCCGTCCGACATTTTTTTTGAGCCCGGTATGGTCTGTTAAAGCGTGGTCGCAGTCTGCCTACATTACAACAGGCCCTCGTGACTGACAAGAGTTAGGCCAAGATGTGAGAGAAAGGTGATTATTTAGACCGTGGCCCACCTGCGAGGGCTTCTAAAACAGAGGCCAAAGTGCGGTTTTCCTCACCAAAACCCGCGAACCACTCGACGCCGGGTTCATGGCGAAACCATGTCAATTGCCGCTTCGCATAGTGACGTACGTCGAGTTTGGTCTGCTCAATAGCGCTCCACAGGTCGCGTTTCCCCTGTAGGTATTCGACCACGCGGCGGTAGCCGTGAGCGCCGAGGGCGTTTGATTCGGGCGGCACTCCGCGGCCCAGCAAGTGGCGCACTTCGTCAACCAGGCCCGCCTCGAAATGCGCTTCGGTGCGTTTGTTGATGCGTTCGTAGAGTGCCGCGCGCGGCGGGTTCAACGCCAGGATGCGCAGGCGACGCGCGCTTTCGTGTGCTTCGGGTCGTTCGTCTTTTTGGTCCACAAGCGATCGGCCGGTCTGAAGGTAGACTTCAATCGCTCTTTGTACGCGCGGCCAATCGCGCGGGTAAAGCTCTTCCGCCGCACGCCGATCTAATCGTTGCAGAATGCGATGAAGGTGTTCGGCGCCGCGTTTGTCGCGGATGCGGTTCAACCGTCGTCGCAACGATTCATCCGTTTGGGGACTGTTGAAGAAAGGACGGCGCAGTGCGCGCAAGTAGAAGCCGGTGCCGCCGACGAGCAACGGAACGCGCCCGCGGCTTTCGATCTCTTCGATCTTTTTTACTGCTTCACGCGCCCAATCAACGGCGGTGTAGTTGATCGAAGGTCGTACGAAATCGATCAGGTGATGCGGTACGCCTTTGCGCTCCTCCAATGGAACTTTAGCCGTTGCGATCTCGATCTCACGATAAACCTGGACGGAATCACAGTTGATGATCTCACCATTTAGTTTGAGTGCGACTTCAATGCCGAGCGTACTTTTCCCCGAAGCCGTCGGACCGACAATGGCGATAACGGGAGCTTCCGGTGTATTCGCTGTCACGCGCCTGAGGATAGCACGCGGAAAATCATAATCATCCAGATGAGTGCGAGGAGTAGCAGGCCGCCGATGATTTGGTTACGCGAGAAGTGCACGTCAATACATCCGGGTGAGTTCAATGCCGGTGTAATACGCTTTCAAGATTTGTTCGTAGGACCAACCTTGCTTGGCTAGTCCGTAGGCCCCGACCTGGCACATGCCGACGCCGTGACCCCAGCCGCGACCGTTGAAAGTAAACTCGATGACGCGTCCGTTTTCATCGTATTCGCGATCGATAACGAAGAGTTGTTCGCGCAAGCCAAGCGCTGAACGTATGCGACCACCGCGAACGTGACCCGTACCGTCGGTGCCGACGATTTCCAAATCGGTGACGCGGTGTGAAGAACCGCGCGACACGATGCGCAGATCCGTGATCTGTCCGATGCCGCGTGCGGCCCGCGACAAACGTGCCTGCACCTGACCCGGTAACAAAACTTTGGTCCAGGTCGAAAACGGTGAGAAACGATCTGCGGCCGCCCCGTTCGGCGCCGGTTTCACTTCGAGAAAATCGATCTGGCCGTTGGCAGCGAGGTGATAAATGACGGGTTCACCTCCGACGAGTGTTACTGAAGAGACTGCATAAGGGCGTTCACCGAGTTGTCGAAATAGAAACGCATCAGGGTTGACTCGCAGTGGCTGATCTTTGCCTTTCGAAGAACGAAGAATTAACTGTCCATCGCTCGCGGGGCGCGCGTTTGCTTTCTGAAGTTGCAACAAGTTGCGACCTTCAAGAATTCGCGCGATCGCATGGAGCGCCCGAGCTCGAGTTAACGCGGTGCGCGGGCGCAGAGTGGCGTCGGGATACGCCGACAGATAGCCGTCGCGAAGCAGCATTGCGAGATCGGAGCGGTATTGGACCGGAACCTCCGCCGCGTCGCGCACGGCGAGGAGGTAATCGGCGTCGGCATTGTTTAGCAGAGTTGATGGGCGGCTCTCGGTGCCAAAAACCGCGCTCGACAACGCAGTCGCGAAAGCAGGTGGGCGATTGACGTCGTCGCCTGTTGCCGGCGTTGTTTGCCGCGCGATGCGAGCGACGTTGGCGATCCAGTTGCGAACTTCCGCAACGGTTGCATCGGCGGAAAGCCACGAGTCTGACACGCGTTCCTGTAAGGAGCCGAAGTTTTGCGTCAACAGCAGACTGATGTCGCGAACCAAAGTGACGTGCTCGTCTTCACGCAACTCTGCTGTTTCGCGGGTCGTGCGAATAACGAAGCGATCGAACGCGGCGTGGCCTTCGGCGGAACATTCGCGTCCGCGAAGATAGGGGATTGCTTCGTTAAAGATGTTTTCTGAGTCTTCAGTGCGCCCGCCGCAAGTGGATGTGTAAAGCGCGTTGATTGGTTCACCGGCGAAGGTGGCGACGATGCCGCGCGTTTCGTCGACTGCGCGCGTCGAGAGTGGGTTTTCGGAAGTTAGACCACGGTAGACTTGTGAACGCGTCGTCGGGAGAATATCGAATCCCTGGGCCATAAACTGTCCGCGATTCTTCAGCGCGTAAGTGCGAGCAGCGATCGCTTGGGCCTTCAATGCTTCGAGCGCGGGGTAACCGCCGGGCGAGAGTTCATTAGCGACTACGCCACGGACGTAATCTTCCAGCCCCAACTCGTTAACAACTGTCAGCGAGCCACGCAGGTTCGTGAACACCTCGATGCGCCCGCGATACGGTCGATCGTTGTAACGCACAGGTGTCTTTTGGTCGTCTGAAGCGAAGACTACCGGCGCACTGGAGCTGAACAGCGAGCCTGTTGCGCCGGACGCAACGACTTCGCGTGACGGCAAGGTCGCGCGTGCGGCAGTCAGCTTAAAGCCACTTTCCTTTGCAGGCTGTTGCGCGACGTGGGCTGTAGCCGTGTTTATCCGTGGCTCAATGGCGGCATCTAACCCCGCCGCCTCCAAGCGAGCCTTCAACTCTTCGGCTTCTTCGCGCGGACGTTTTGAACCAACAGCGACACCCCACGTTTTGGTCTCGGTGTCGAACGTTTCCTGCGTGTCTTCGCCGGTAAGTTTTTCAATCTCTTTACCGTTGTCTTCAGCTTCTTCCTTTGAAGCTGCGCCGGCAACAAGCACGCGGAAGGTCGCGTTGTTGTTGCTTGCAGGGAGCGGGGATAACAAACGCGGATCGACCCGCACGCGCGACGTGTCCAGCGCGAGCAGAGTACTCCCGGCGCCGCTCGCATTCATCAAGTGACCGGTCGTGGAAATCACAGCGGAACGCGCGTCGGTAGTTAATGCAACGCGAATGGTTGGTTCGGGAACAGTGAGCGGAGTTAGAACGTTTGCCGGAATCACCGGCGTCGTGACAGCGGACGGTTGCGGCCATGCGGATTGTGTTCGGCGTGGCCTCGTTTCGGTACTGGATTGTTGTTGATTGACGGGCGCAGTTTGAGCAAGCGTCACCGGGAGAAATAGCGACTGCGCGAGCAGTACAGTGATGACTCTCCGGGCGAGGGAACTGCGCATTGTTTGTAAATCCTTGCGGCGTCAGTTAGGGAGGGGCATACCGCGCGGGCATGGTACTACAAAAAACTCACGAATGGTGATGTTTCGCACCAATCGATGCTTTGCCTCAGGATAAGGATTCTTCCCACGACCCCCGCGGATGTGGTATAGACGGGACATACCCCCGGTAACCGAACCATGGCGGCAGCGGCTTTTTGGTCTGTCCAGAGAATCAGGAGGCACGAGAGGCCCCATGAGGAAGACTACACACAGACGCTTATCGTTGTCCGCCGCCGTCGGCTTCCTCCTTGTGTCGCTTACGGCTAGTTGTCTGCCTCAACCTCCGGCTGAGGGCGGCGACATCACCGTCACGCTGTACGGCTTTTCGATCATGAAGGAGTCGCTTGAGAAAGCGATCTTCCCCGCATTCATAACTAAGTGGCAACAGCAACACGGCCAGGAGGTTCGCTTTCAATCATCTTTTGCGGGGTCCGAAACAGTTACCAACCAGATTCTGCGGGGCGCGCCCGCCGACATCGCGATCCTCTCGATCGAACGTGACGCCGAACGATTAAAAGAAGGCGGCTTTGTAACTTCTGACTGGCATTCTTATCCGGCGAAAGGAATCGTAAACAAGACTCCGTTCATCATCATCGTCCGCAAGGGAAACCCTAAAGGTATTCACGACTTTTCCGACCTCGGCTCGCCCGGCATTCGTTTGATCCATCCTGATCCG
>DASZDV010000468.1:0-2845 GCA_035941575.1 Pyrinomonadaceae bacterium | reverse complement strand
CGCTCGTGCTTGGACCAGAATCAACAGGTCTTACGACTGACGAGTTGAAAGGGACAGATCAGACGGTGAGCATTCCGATGCAGGGCGCTGTTGAGAGTTTGAACGTGTCAGTAGCAGCCGGCATTCTTCTCTACGAAGCCGCACGCCAGCGATCCTCGTAATCAAGGCAGGAAAGCGCGTTGAGCAATTGCAGTTCTCGTCATCTATGAAGTCTGCGACGGCGGCGCCAAAGCAAAATTCCACCCATCAGCAACACCGCTGCCGCTACCAGGAACGTGAATCGCCTAATCGCAGAGGCACTCACCGCGAACGTGAAGCTATATGAACCTGCAAGCAGCGGCGTCTGCCAGATCGACATTAGTCCGGTCAGCAGAATCGCAAGCAAAGCGATTGAGACGATCGCCAGGAAGAGTACGAGAGTGACCTCGAAGAGTTTCTGATACATGAGACGTTCAATGCCTCACATGTTATTTCCAATCGCGGCGCGATAGGCGGGCGCCAGATTTTCCGCGGTATCTATTGAAACGCCCAGGTCGCGCAACAGTCCGTCCTGCAAACCATAGATCCAACCGTGCACAACCAGTTCCTGTCCGCGCTGCCAGGCGTTTTGCACGATCGTCGTGCGGCTGACGTTCGCGACCTGCTCGATGACGTTCAGTTCGCAGAGACGGTCCAGACGTTCCGCTTCATCTTCGATCCCGGCAAGCACGTCTCTGTGCGCGTGCATTACGTCCTGCACGTGACGCAGCCAGTTATCAATCAACCCGAATTGCACGTTGTCCATCGCGGCCTTCACTCCGCCGCAACCATGATGACCGCAGACGATGATGTGATTCACTTTCAACACATCGACTGCATATTGCATGACGGACAGACAATTGAAATCCGTGTGGACCACTACGTTCGCCACGTTCCGGTGCACAAACATTTCGCCCGGCACCATACCAACCAACTGCGTGGCCGGCACGCGGCTGTCCGAACATCCAATCCAGAGATAGGTTGGCGACTGTTGTTTCGCCAATGCTTGAAAGAACTCAGGATCGCTTGCCTTGATACCCCCAGCCCACGCCCTGTTCTGATCGAGAAGCCGCTTGAGATCCTTCATGTCTGAGGAAATCTAACTGGTGTAGAGAAATCTGACAATAGCCATCGGCAGAGCGAAGATGAATCCGTAAGCGAAGCTGTCGATTGGAAGGCGCTGCCGCCCCTTTTTCTCCCATAACCAACCGAGACCAGCCATGGCCAGGCCAGTCAGAACCGGCGCTATCAACAAGCTAATGCCGTGCAACGCTTCACTGCGAGCAAAGGCATTTGGAAAGAACAGTAAACTCAGGCCGCCGCCGATCAAACCCAGTAGCGCGTATCCTATCCCGGCAAGCAGCGGGTTCCGGTGCTCGCGGCTAACAATCGTCTCGCCAAGGCTTCGAAGTCCCAACTCAAGCATCAGCTCGCCAGCAACTTCGAGGAGAAACTCGAACACTACCAGAATGATGAATTCAAAGATGGCTTCCATAGTCGTTCAGCGCGTCCGGCGTGGGCGTTGTTTCGCTGAAATCGATTTCACGATCGTACGGCCGCGACCACGTGCAGGCAGTGGTGGCTCGGCTTGGTCCACCGCCGCCCGAATAAGAGCTTTCACACCAGGCTTGTCCAACACCGATACATCCTCCAGACGCACAAACGCGCCTTGGTTTCCACTGCCCTGCAACAACCCTTCAGGATCCGGGAGACTCCGCCCATACATGAAATAAAGATTCACGCCACTCGCATATACAGCCAACGAAAACAGCACGTCAGAAGTTCTCTCGGTCGTGCTGTAACCGATCGCCAGCGCGTTGTAGTTGTCGTAAACGAGTTCGTTCGCAGTGGGAAATCTCTTGCGCAACACGGAACGCGCCGCACGCGTGAGCTTCGCAATTGCAGGGTCAAACTTCGCGATGAAGCCCGTAACCTGTTTGGCAGGAGAGTCCGTTGTCTTAGTTTTAGTTGGCTGGGCCACTATCGTGACGCAGTCAGCACTTGCGCGCTACTGTGAGGCACGAAATCGACCGGCATATCGCCGTTGTCGGCGCGCAGGTATTGCCAATCCTTTGGCTTCAACGACGCTATCAACTCGCGGCGGTTTTTGGTCTTGAGCGGCTTGCCGCCGTAAATCTTGCCCATGCGTTGAAGCGTCTTTTCTGACAGTGCGCCGGAAAACATCAACAACGGCCAGGTGAAGTTTGGTCCATTGAGCGCGCGCAATTTGTAAAGCCACATTCCCAGCGATCCCACGCGCCAGGCCATTGGTCCCCACCAACTGTATTGACCCGGACGCAAGTTCATCTTCCAGCACTTCATCATCAGTTGCCACTGCAACGGTGTGAGCTGCCGAGTCTGTGTGACGCCTGTCTCCTTCTCCATCCGCGTGTCGTGCAGCGGAGTAAAGATGGACGGAATGAGAAACGCAAACAGGCCGCGACGTTCCATCTCGTAAATCAGGTCGATCGTACCCATCGTGTCTTCATCCGTTTCGCCCGGATTACCGACGATGAGCGTCATTGCGGGAAACCAGTTGTTTTCGTTCAGCACGCGGAGTCCCTCGAGGATTACGCTCGGCCAATCCTCGATCGAAAACGGCACACCTTTACTCGACATGATCTGTTTCGCCATGCGTACCGATCCGGTCTCCAACCCAATCAGTGGCGCGAGCGCTTTCTTCTGCGGATGACTGCTCAGATACGGAAAATGTATCGGACTCTTCGGCAGCAACAGATCAGACAGTTGCTTGATCAGCAGCGGGTCAACTACGGCCGGTGCAATCGTGCAGTGACTCAACACGTGTTGCTCAACGCCGGGCGTGTTT
>DASZDV010000467.1:0-7757 GCA_035941575.1 Pyrinomonadaceae bacterium | reverse complement strand
ATTCACGCGCGACGTAACGTCTTCGATGCTCTGCAGTACGTTCAGCTCGAGGCTCGGCGCTTTGATCTCTTCGGCGCGAGTCTTGGCGACAAAGCCCTCTTTCGCGAGGTCCTTCTGCGGCGTGCTCACTTCGCCGACGATGTCCTCGACGATGTGGTAGTTCGTTAACACAAGTCCGTTGGGGGAAACGAAAGAACCGGAGCCGCCGTTGTTGAATCTTACCGAGGCGAGACGAACCTTGTTCAGCCATTCGTCGGTAACATCAAACCCGTATTTTTTCTTGATTTCGGCGCGCGGGACGTTATTGAACGGCCACATGCCTTCGTCAGCAAGGGCCGTAAAATGCAGCGTCTGTAAACTGAAAAGCGCCAGCAGTAGCGCAGCAAAGTATCTTCTTAATTTCATCGCTAATCCTCGAGAATAGTATGCAGGAGAAAGCTTTAGAGCGTCACGCAGTAGAAATGGATGCCCGGTCGCAGAGAAACCTAAACCCCGGCGGATGAATAGTCAAATCGTGAGGCGTGGAGGTTTAAGAGCGCTTACGGCGTGGTCGCAGTCTTGTTCTGCTGATCTGCGCGGGCTACCGGTTTGCTGGTTACCTCACTGCCGCACTGCCGGCAAGTATAACGATCTTCGTTCTGCGCTGCGGGAACTAGCCACAAACACCCGCACGATTGACAAAGAATGGTGGAACCTAATAGCCACTCGTTGAATCGAATCTGCTTTTCTACCCTCATTGGATTACCCCCCAAAGAAGTTCGCGCGGTGTTATGTAAGAGAGCCTAAGTCTATTAAAGGACAAACAATGCTTTAGTTTCATTAAAATGTGTAGGCTTCGTCGCAAAACTTTTGGTTACTACTTGGACAAAGCGGCGGTTGACCTGCTGCCATCGCGGCGTTCACAATCGCGCCGATGCGAAGAACGCCACGCGTTAATCAGTTTGCGCGTCTGCTCCTCGTTGAATGGCGCAAACTAAAGCTTCCACTCTCAGACGAAACGCTCATCGTAGGTGTTTCAGGCGGCGCTGACTCTACGGCGCTGCTCCTCGCTTTGAATGAACTCGCCAACGCCGGCAAATTCTCGCCCAAAATATGCGTCGCCCACCTGGACCATAAACTCCGAAAAACCAGTGGCGAGGATGCGCGTTGGGTTGAAACGCTGGCTGCCAAACTCGGCTACGAGTCTGTCATCGGTCGATCCAAAGTCGCCGAGATAGCGCGCACCAGGAACGAGAATCTGGAGCAGGCTGCCAGAGATGCGCGTTACGCGTTTCTCGCGCGAACCGCCAAAAGAAAATCGGCTAAGTACGTTCTGACCGCCCACACGATGGACGACCAGGCGGAGACAGTTTTGCTGCGACTGATGCGAGGTAGTGCAGGCGCAGGGCTCGGCGGTATGGAGGCAATGCGTCCGCTGAGTGGCACAACGTCCCTCCAACTCGTCCGGCCACTTCTTTGGGCACGGCGCACCGACACCGAAAACTACTGTCGTCTCAGAAAACATAAGTTCCTTGTTGACGAGATGAACAGCGACCTTGGACTGTCTCGCGTGCGTGTACGGCAGCAATTGCTTCCGTTGATGCAGTCGTTCAACAACCGGATCGTTGAAGCGTTATCCCGGACGGCCGCCCAGTTACGTGAGGATCGCGCGGTACTTTTGACCGATTCTGATGAGTTGCTGCAAAGAGCTTCGCTGTCAGCCGATGAGAACCATGAAACCGAAGTGCCGGCCTTGGACGTAAAGGTGCTGGCCGAAGAGCCGCCTGCGTTGCGCCGGCGAGCGCTGCGGCAGTGGCTTTCGCAGGCGCGAGGCAGCGCCAGGCGCTTGGAAATGGTTCATCTGATGGCGGTCGACAGATTGGTGGAAGGCGCGGCGGGAGGACGAACGGTTGAGTTGCCCGGCGGAAGCAAGGTGAAAAGGAGCAAAAACCGGCTGGAGTTTCAGCCTGAAAAGGATTGAAAAAGCAGCATTCAAACTTTATAGTCAAAAGGGCACATTGCGGCGCTCCGCGGTGTTTTTCATAGGGTGGGACGTAGGGTTGGCGGTGCGCAACGACAAGTAGTCAGCGTGCATCGTAATGGCGGTTCTTTTTGAGTTCGCCCCCATGGGTGGACAGCGACAAAATGACTCTCGATCAGGTATCATCGGGGGTCGGAGGCGTTAATGAATTTGAGTTCTACAGCAAGACAGATTGTATTTTGGCTATTAATAATCGCGGGGGCGCTTCTGCTCTACAAGCTCGTGAACCCGCGCGGCAGCAGCTACACGATCGTGGATTTGACCAAGTTGGATCAGATGATCCAAGCCGGTACGCTGAAGTCGGTGACAGTTAAGCAAAGTGAAACCGTAGCAATCGACAATAATAATCAGGAATATCGCATAGCGCTCTCCAACGAGCCCGCAAAGGCCGACTTGCTTAAATCCGCGCGTGAGATAGTTAACGGAAAACCACGCGTTGCTAAGGTCGAAGAGGAGTCGAGCGCCAGTTTCATCTGGCCCATGTTGATTACGTGGGCGCCGCTATTGTTCATTATCGCCATCTGGATTTTCATGCTTCGGCAAATGCAGTCTGGCGGAAACAAGGCATTGTCCTTCGGGAAATCCCGGGCCAAGCTGCTGAACAACCAACAGAAGCGTGTGACGTTTAAGGACGTCGCCGGTGTTGAAGAAGCCAAAGAAGAGCTTCAGGAAATCATCGAATTTCTTAAGGAGCCGCAGAAGTTTCAAAAACTCGGCGGTCGCATTCCCAAGGGCGTCCTGATGATGGGACCTCCAGGAACGGGCAAGACTCTGTTGGCCCGTGCGATTGCCGGTGAAGCAAACGTTCCCTTCTTCTCGATTTCGGGTTCTGACTTCGTAGAAATGTTTGTCGGCGTGGGCGCGTCTCGCGTGCGCGACCTGTTCGAGCAGGGCAAGAAGAACGCGCCGTGCATCATCTTCATCGACGAGATCGACGCGGTCGGACGTCATCGCGGCGCCGGCTTGGGCGGCGGTCACGATGAACGTGAACAAACGTTGAACCAGTTGCTCGTCGAGATGGACGGCTTCGAGTCGAACGACGGCGTGATTTTGATTGCGTCGACAAACCGTCCCGACGTTCTCGATCCGGCGTTGTTAAGACCGGGCCGTTTCGATCGGCGCGTCGTTGTTTCGCGTCCTGACGTTCGCGGTCGCGAAGGGATCTTGAAAGTTCACACGCGCAAGATTCCGCTCGGTGAGGACGTTGACATCTCCGTGATCGCGCGCGGCACACCTGGTTTCACCGGAGCCGATCTGGCGAACCTGGTTAACGAAGCTGCTCTCAACGCTGCACGCTACAATAAAAAACTGGTCGCGATGGGCGACTTCGAGTTGGCGAAAGACAAAGTGCTCATGGGCGCAGAGCGCAAGAGCATGGTGATCTCGAACGAGGAGAAGCGCGTTACTGCGTATCACGAAGCCGGTCACACGCTGGTTGGGCTGAAAGTGCCAAACGCGGATCCCGTTCACAAGGTCACAATCATTCCACGCGGTATGGCACTCGGCGTAACGCAGCAACTGCCCGAAGGCGATCGACACAATTACAGTCAGGAATACTTGTTGGGCCAGATCGCGATTTTGATGGGCGGACGCATCGCCGAAGACACGTTCCTCGGCAGCATCACGACCGGTGCTTCAAACGATATCGAGCGTGCTACCGAATTGGCGCGCGCGATGGTTTGTGAGTACGGAATGTCTGAAATGGGACCAATCACGTTTGGTAAGAAGGAAGAGCAGATCTTCCTCGGACGTGAGATTGCCCAGCATCGCGATTTCTCGGAAGACACGGCGATCAAGATCGACGAGCAGGTGAAGAAGATCGTTACCGCGCAGTTTGAACGCGCCAAAGCGATCATCGAAGAGAACCGCGAAACGATGATTCGTTTGGCTGAGTGCTTGCTCGAGCGCGAGTCGCTCGACGGCGTTGAGATTCGACGAATCGTTGCGGGCTTGCCGCTCGATGAGAATCCGCCGGTTTCAGACGGTGGCGATCAGGATCGGCCGCAACTGAAAGAGCCGACCGCAAAACCACTTAAGCCGATTCTTCCTCCGATCACTGGAGGCAATCCGCAGCCGGCCTAGTTCTAATCCGTGGCAACCACGGCTTGGCAAATCAAGAACCACACAATGCCCATCGGTGAGCGAACGCTCATCATGGGCATTCTTAATGTCACACCCGATAGCTTCAGCGATGGCGGTCAGTTCGTAACTGTGGATCACGCGGTGGCCCACGCCGAGCGAATGATTGCCGAAGGCGCGGACATCATCGACGTAGGTGGTGAGTCGACGCGTCCTGGTGGCGAGCCCATTTCAGCTGACGAGGAGATCAGCCGCGTTGTGCCGGTGATCGAAGCGCTGTCCGCACGCGTGAACACGCCGCTGTCGGTTGATACAACCAAGTCTGAAGTCGCGCGCGCGGCGCTCGATGCGGGAGCAGCGATAGTCAACGACATTTCGGCACTGCGTTTTGATTTTTACGTCGCAGATGCAGCGGCTCGCGCGGGAGCGGGACTAGTGTTGATGCATTCGCGGGGCACGCCGGCAACGATGCATCGCATGCCGCCGGTTGCAGACATCATGGAAGAAGTCGTGAGTAGTCTGCGCGCGAGTATTCACATGGCTGAGCGACGAGGTGTGAAGCGCGATTCCATCGTAATTGATCCGGGAATTGGGTTTGGCAAATCTCAAGAGCAAAACCTCGAGTTAATAGCGCGACTGGACCAATTAATATCTGCCTTCCCTGATTACCCGCTGCTAATCGGCACCTCGCGCAAGTCGTTTATCGGCCGCATTCTCGCCGACGAAAGCGGCACTCCAGCACCTGCTGAAGTTCGCCTGTACGGCACCATTGCTACGATGACGGCCGCGGTCCTGAAAGGCGCCCACATCGTCCGCGTCCACGACGTCAAAGCTGCGGTAGACACAATCCGTGTTTCCGAAAAGATCCGTCTTCTTTCGTGAAAATCTCCGGCCCCACTTGCCGTTCGACTGGACGCTGCGAGAGAATCCACGCTCGATGACCAAACTTCTCCGCCTTTCCCTCTTCACACTGATGCTCGCCTTCGTTTCCGGTTTTGCGGAGTGCTACAAGCCGGTGACAAAAAACCAGTTGCCCTCGCGCATCAAGACTGTCGCGGTGCCGGCGTTTCAAATGGAGAGTAACGCGCTTCGCTATAAGATCGAGTCGCGCTTCACGGAAGCCGTGATGAAGGAACTGGTCCACCGTGGCCGCGGTTTGCGCGTGCAGGGCGAACGCGAAGGCGCCGACGCCGTGATCGAAGGCGTTATCAAGAGTTTCAACTTCGCCGGTGTGTTGCTGGACGACAAAGGCCGCGCACGCATTTTCGAAGTGACCATTGCAGCCGCTGTTACGGTGCGCGACCAAACTGAGAACCGCGTGCTCTACGACAATCAGAACTTCGTCTTCCGCGGCGAATATGAATTCGCGAGCGATCCACGCAGCTTCTTCAACGAGGAAGATCCGGCGATTCTCAGGATGTCGCGCAGCTTTGCCGAAAGCATTGTTTCTACCCTCATCAACGCCGTCGAACTCGAAAAGAAATGATGTCTCTCTCGCGAACCGAACTCGAACGATCTTTGCGCGAGAGTCCGCAACCGCTCTATCTCCTCGTCGGTCCTGAAAGAGACCTGCGAGACAAGGCCGCGCGTTCCATCACTGATTCAGCCCTCGTCGGAACGCTGCTGCGGGAGTTCAACGAATGCAGTTTCAACCTGTTGCGCGATTCGGTTCAGGCCGCGATTGCGGCGGCTGAACAGTTGCCGATGATGTCAGACCGGCGCGTTGTGAGAATTCGCGACTTCGCTAAGTTGCGTGAGGCAGACGAAGAGACGCTGATTCGTTACCTCAACAACCCGTCGCCGGCTACAGTGATGATCTTCATCGCGGACGATCTCGACAAGCGAAAGAAAGCAACGAAGGTGCTTTTGGATACGTGTGTGGTTGTCGACTTTCCGCCGCTCAAAGATTCGGAAGCGAAGGCGTGGGTGAAGTCGCGTTTGAAAGAGTTGAAGGTTACGGCTGACGATTCGGTGTTGAGTGAAATCATTAATCTCGTCGGCACTGACGTCCAGACACTCTTCAATGAAATTGACAAGCTGGCTTCAGCCGTTGCCGATACGGGCCGCATCACGTCAGCAGTTGTTGATGAACTGATCGGCCGTTCGCGTGAGTTATCAAACTTCGAACTCGGCGATCACATCCTCGCCAACAATCGCAAGCGCGCGCTCGAAACGTTGCATCGACTCCTCGACGACGGCGCAGAGCCAGTGATGCTCATTGGACTCATTGCAGGCAATTATCACCGTCTTGCACTGGCGAAGCATCTGCTCGCCAAAGGTGGCCGTGAAGAAGTGTTTCGTAACGTTTCCTTGCCGCCGTTCAAACGGGACGCGTATATCGCCAACCTTCAACGAAACGACGCCGCCAAGATCGCGCGTGGTTTGCAACTCACCGCCGCCGCCGACCTCGCCATTAAAACTTCCCAGGCTACTCCTCGGTTGCAACTGGAGTTGCTGGTTTGCGAACTGTCGAGTTGAGCCTGGAAATTATTTGATTACACTTGTCGACCAGGGACGTCTCCGATCCTATCTCGTCTAACTGACTCGCAATCGCGTCTACCCAGAACACAGTGACCTCTTCACTGTACTTCTTCCTATCCACGCCGTGACGATCGATAAACTTCAACAACGCCGAGCGCATTTTTTCGACCGCCTGTTCGGGCGAAAGGGTTTGCAGATACCAGACAGCAACCGTCAGGTGCTCGCGGTGATGAAAGTCCGCCGCTGGCGTCTCACACGTCTCAAAACCACGAACAACCTGTTCAATCTCAGCTTCGGATTCGTAAAGACGACTCATCACTGGCTCCTTAAAATAAAAAGCGAGGCGGGCCGAACTATCGACCCGCCTCGCGGTTCCTCAGATTCTTTTACGTTACTACTTCCCGAGCTGGTTCGCCTGCGAAGTCAGTCTCGACTTATAGCGCGCTGCTGCGTTGGCATGCATCACGCCTTTCTGCACCGACTTATCAATCACAGAAATCGCCTCAGGCAACACCTGCTGAACTTCCTTCGCCGATCCGGTCGACAAGGCAGTCCGCACCTTTTTGATGTAAGTCCTGACCTTGGTACGATGACCTTTGTTGATAGCGCGTCGTTTCTCGCTCTGCCGCACGCGCTTCTCTGCTGATTTATGATTCGGCATTAATTCCTCTCCACGCCTTCCGGCGCAAGTGGAGGAGTATAGGTATCGACCCCAGGGGTGTCAAGGAGCCCAGCCGGCAGTGCTCTATTAGAAGCCAGCCGGGCTCCTGCCTGTCTATAAAAACAGGGTAAGAGCGGAGGAAATCTTTGGGAGACTCGCTAAAACCCCCAAAAGAAGCCGCTCTTACCCCTTAGGGCACGGCAGCAGACGAACTCGCATTACAGGCGTGCGGCGCAAGAATACGCGTTCGGCCGGGCCGTAGCCCTATCTCTTAAAACTGTGAATGGATCGAATCTCGGGGAAAGAGTCGGGATGGGGAAAGGATTGACCGCAGCGGATTATGCGATCCGCCACTCGCCTAGTCAAACGCGTAGGGCACATTTGGACAAAGACCAGGTAGTGTCCTGAATCTCAGATTAGGACACTACCCGCCGCGCGGCTCAGAACCGGAAACGGATGCCTCCCTGCACTGTGGAAAATTTCGTTGCAAACCCGGCGGTATTCACCGCATGAAAG
>DASZDV010000466.1:0-2415 GCA_035941575.1 Pyrinomonadaceae bacterium | reverse complement strand
GCTTGTTGTAATAAGGCGCAACGCAAAGAACACCGTCCGCTCCGAGAGCGCGCGCGGCACGCGATTTTTGGATCGCGGTTGCAGTGGAGTTGCTTCCCGTGCCCGCGATCACCTTCCCGCGGCCGCGAGCAAGTTCGATTGTGGTGCGAATGACGAGTTCGTTCTCAGCATCAGACATCGTGACGCTTTCACCAGTCGTTCCGCACGGCACGAGCACCTTCACGCCGCCCGTTAGCTGGTATTCAATTAGGTCGCGCAAGCGCCTGTCATCAACAGCGCCTTCATTTGTGAAAGGAGTGACGAGAGCGGTAGCACATCCGCGAAGCCAATCAACCTGTAATGTCATAGCACCTCCAAAGTGAGAATTGCCGATTGTCAATTGCCGATTGTCGATTTGCTGAAGAGCCGTCTCAATCGGCACTCGGCATTTGGCAATCGACAATATCTGCAATCACGTCTGAAAACTGAAAGATTCCGGTTTTGCCTCTGATCCAACGAGCGGCCAGCAAAGCGCCGGACGCGAACCCTTTTCTCGAACGCGCCTCATGAATAAGCAGGACCTGATCCGCCTCGGAATCGAAACCGACGCGATGGGTGCCTGGTATGTAGCCGGCGCGCGTCGAGGACGTTGGAATATCTGGTCCAAGATGCTTCGCCATCAAATCGCGTAATTGCAACGCCGTTCCGGAAGGCGCGTCACGTTTGCGCATGTGATGCGCCTCTTCGATGAACGGTGAATAGCCCTCAATAGAAGCGAACAACGCCGCGGCGCGATCTGCGATTCGGTAAAAAAGATTCACGCCAATCGAAAAATTGGCGCCGTAAACCAGGGCTGCGGAGTGTTCGTTGACGATCCGTATGGCTTTAGTTTCGTCTGCTTTCCAGCCGGTCGTTCCTTCGACGAGCGGCACGCGTGCGCGGGCGCAGGCTTCGATGTTTCTCAACACCGCATCGCCAACAGAAAAATCGATCGCTACGTCTTGGCCACGGATCTTTTCCGCCAACTCATCGGGTTTTAAATCCCTCTCCTTCGACGTCACCACCGCGCCCACCTCGTCTCCCGTCGCCTTCGCTTCCGCGGCAACGAGCCGGCCCATCGCTCCGTTTCCGATTAGCGCGATCTTCATAGTTTGTTCGCTAACATGACGTACAGATCGATGGCGCGTTCCAGTTCATGTTTCGCGATGCGCTCGTGTTCGGTATGCGCGTCCAGAATTGAACCTGGCCCAAGCAACAACGGTCTTCCCCAATTCGACAGATACGGCACGTCAGTAGTGAATCTCACGACACAATTATCGAACCCGCTGACAGAAAACAGTCGCACCGGATCGTGTTCAGACGCGCATTCGATCTCAGCTCTCCCACCGACTGCTTCTTCTACAATTCCCTTGACTCGCTCTATATCCGTCGCGACTCGAATTTGCAATTCCGCGCGCGCATGATCCGCAATCACGTTGGGACGCGTGCCACCGTTCAACACGCCAATGTTGCACGTCGTATCGCCAAAAAAACTGTCGCTCGGCCATGTGCACGCACGAATGTCCTGTAAGACGTCGAGCAGCTTTTCAATCGCCGACTCTCCCGCTTCGGGATACGCGGAGTGCGCTGCGCGACCTTTGGTAGTAATGAACAGTCTTAGTGAACCTTTCGTTCCTGTGGCCAGACGATTGTCAGTTGGTTCGCCATTAATCAGGAACTCACAGTCGCGCGCAACCTGGTGATTGTTAGCAGCCTGCGCGCCGATGCTGCTTAGTTCTTCATCGACAGTGAACAGCAGTCCGATGTCGTTCTTCCCACTCGCGCGCAGGCGCTCGGCGGCGAAGATCTGCGCCGCGATGATTCCCTTCGCATCGCACGAACCGCGTCCGTAAATGTATTCACCGTCTTCGCTCGACTCGATAAACGGCGGAACCGTGTCCATGTGAGTGGAGAACACGATACGCGCAGCCTCCCCGGTGGTAGCAATCACATTGAAGCGGTCAGTGGCAACGTCCTGGCGTTCGACTCGATAACCGAGACTTGCGAGGTGAGTAGCAAGAAACTCGGCCACGGCTTCTTCCGCTCCTGTCACCGAAGGGATGTCGATTAATTCGCGTGTGAGCGCAAAAAGCGTCATCTTTTTTCTGGCATCTCTGCTGGGACTACTAGGACCGCAGGCGTCTCGCCTGCACTCCGTCGATAGAACTACTGCCGGGACAAAGCAGGCGAGACGCCTGCGGTCCCAGGAAAAGAAATGCCCTGAGTCTCAGGGGTGCCTTGAATTTCGGTCCGGCTGAAAAACGCTTCGTGTAATCTTCGCACGGCTTCTTCCACGCGCGTCTCCTCGATCGCGAACGTAAAGTTAATACTCGAAGCACCTTGCGAAATTAATGTCACGTTGATGTCGCTGATCGTGCTAAACACGCGCGCCGCGAT
>DASZDV010000465.1:0-3782 GCA_035941575.1 Pyrinomonadaceae bacterium | reverse complement strand
CGTTTTTCGTTCAATGTTAAAGGTGGACGTTGCGAGGCGTGCGAAGGCGACGGTATGAAGCGCATCGAGATGAACTTTCTACCCGATGTCTACGTGCTTTGCGATGTATGCCGCGGCGCGCGCTACAACCGCGAGACGCTGGCCGTGAAGTACAAAGGCAAGTCGATCGCTGATCTGCTTGATACGACCGTGGAAGAGGCGTTGCCGTTGTTGGAAAATATTCCGCAGATCAATCAGAAGTTGCAGACGCTCCTCGACGTGGGTCTCGGTTATATCAAGTTGGGCCAGTCGGCGACCACGCTTTCGGGCGGCGAAGCACAGCGAATTAAACTCGCGAAGGAGTTGTCGAAGCGTGCCACCGGTCGAACTATCTACATCCTCGACGAGCCGACTACCGGTCTTCACTTCGCAGACGTTCACAAACTACTCGACGTGCTGCAACGATTGGTCTCCCTCGGAAACACTGTGCTCGTGATCGAGCACAACCTGGACGTGATTAAGTCGGCCGACTACATCATCGATCTTGGTCCGGAAGGCGGTGAACACGGCGGGCGCGTGGTTGCTGCGGGCACGCCTGAAGAGGTGGCACGCTCGCGCCGGTCTCACACAGGCCAGGTCCTGCGTCCACTTCTTAACGGACGAATCAGTGTGAACGGCAGAAAGAACGGAAATGCGCAGAAGGTGGTTGAGTAAGTGTAAGATACTCGCACTCTGAATCTGGAGAGACGGATACTTGCCTTCAATCTACGACGATCTAAACCCCCTCGAGCTTGAGAATGTAAAAACCTATCCGCTCGCCTCACGTCCCAGCAAAGTGAACCTCGAGAGTTTTGCGCAGCCTTTAACAGTGGACGCGTCGCTCGACGAGTTTCTTTCGAGTTTGCCTGATGTACTTGCGGTGCAGTCCCTGCGCCAGATCGTGGCGCGCATGCATCGAGCGCGCGAGTTGAAAAAACCGATCATCTGGGGCCTCGGCGGTCACGTGATTAAGACCGGCCTCGCGCCGTTGCTAATCGATCTCATGAAACGCGGCTACGTTTCTGCGCTCGCGACGAATGGATCCGTGTTGGTCCATGACGCTGAGATCGCAATGGTTGGCTCCACCTCGGAAGACGTGGATGCGACTTTGTCTGAAGGCATCTTCGGCGGCGCAGACGAGACCGGAAGATTATTGAATCAGGCAGCGCAGGAGGGCGCAGCAGATCAAATCGGACTAGGCGAAGCCGTGGGACGTAGTCTCGTCGCATTGAGACCACAGCATCAGGATTACTCGCTGCTCTGCGCGGCGTACCATTCCAAAATACCGTTCACGGTTCACCTGACAATCGGTGGTGACATCGCGCACTTTCATCCGGGTACAGACGGCGCTTCTTTAGGCGCGACCACGCACACCGACTTTCGGTTGTTGGCAGAGATCGTAAGACGGATGGACGGTGGAGGGGTCTACTTGAATGTAGGTTCGGCCGTGGTGCTACCGGAAGTATTTCTTAAGTGTGTCACGCTGGTGCGTAACCTGGGCCATCCGCTTACGGGAATTACGACGGCCAATTTTGACTTCATCCAATCGTATCGTCCGCAAACCAACGTGGTGCGCCGGCCAACAGAAAAAGGCGCCGGCGAGGGCTTCTCGATCACGGGCCACCATGAGCTCACGATTCCTTTGTTAGCGGCAATGTTGGTGAGCCACCGCGGAAAAACACAAGATTCTGCTTGACCAATTCACACGCCTGAGAGTATTGTACCGCCTTCGTTGAAATTGAAAACGGATTTCAATTTCGGCAATTACTCTACAGAAAGAGGTTGTCATGTTTGCCAAAATCGGCCGGCCTTCCCTCACCGTGGTCCTTTTATTGACCCTGTCAGCAATCATCGCGGGGCAAACAACACCGAAAAAGATTTCAGTGACCGGTCGGGTCCTCGACCCAAACCGGGCCGCAGTCCCAGGCGCGGATGTCTGGATCACTGGCGCCGGACTTCCCTCCTCTTCGGCCATCACCGATCGCAACGGTGAGTTTTCAATCCTGCTTCCGCCGGGCGAATACCAGGTGCGCGCCACTGCTGAAGGATTTGCGGAGCTCACGGACAGCGTAAGTGTGACCGGTCTGAAGAACTCGCAATCCGTCGAATTGGTACTCTCCCTCATTCCTTCGAGCGCCACTGTTACGATCACCGATATCGCAGCATACGGCATCAGCTCTATCAGCACTGCAACGAAAACGCTCACGCCGTTACGTGACATTCCGCAGTCGATCTCGGTAGTAACTAAGGAACAGATTCGCGATCAAGCGATGGGAAGCATCGCCGATGTCGTCGCGTACGTTCCCGGCATCACTTCTCATCAAGGCGAAAACAATCGCGACCAACTCGTCATTCGCGGCAACAACACCAGCGCCGATTTCTTTCTGAACGGCGTACGAGACGACGTTCAATACTATCGAGATCTTTACAATGTCGAGCGCGTTGAAGCGCTCAAGGGACCAAACTCAATGCTGTTCGGCCGCGGCGGCGGTGGCGGCGTGATCAATCGTGTAAGCAAAGAAGCGGGTTTTTCAAAGCTGCGGGAATTCACATTCCAGGGCGGTTCGTTCGGAGCCAAACGTTTCACGACTGACCTGGACCAACCGATCAACAACCGCCTGGCACTCCGACTCAACGGCCTTTATGAAAATAGCGGCAGTTTCCGCAACGGCGTAGATCTTGAGCGCTATGGAGTCAATCCAACAGCCACCGTTGTTGTTGGTCCAAAGACGGCGGTCAAACTTTCGTACGAGTACTTTCACGATGGCCGCGTCGCGGATCGAGGTATTCCGTCGTTTCACGGCCGCCCCGTAGACGTTCCAATCGAAACCTTCTTTGGAGATCCGGACAACAGCCGCGTCCGAGCCGGCGTTAATCTCGCGTCCGCCAGCATCGATCATCAGGTGGGCCGGTTCAACATACGTAATCGCACGATGTTTGGCGACTACGATCGGTTTTATCAGAACTACGTGCCCGGCGCCGTCACCGCAGACAAGAACTTCGTCTCAATCTCCAGTTACAACAACGCTACTAAACGCCGCAACGTGTTCAATCAAACTGATGTGACTTTCACCGCGTCAACCGGCAGCATTAATCACAACGTCCTCTTCGGAGTCGAAGCCGGAAGACAACGGACCAACAATTTTCGGCGAACCGGTTTCTTCAACAACACAGCTACTACTGTCCTCGCGCCCTTGTCCGATCCGATCGTGACCGCTCCCGTAACGTTTCGCCAGAACGCAACCGACGCCGACAACCGAATCAAGACAAACCTGGGCGCAACCTACGTGCAGGACCAAATAGAGATCAATCGCTACCTGCAAGTTGTCACGGGCGTGCGTTTCGACTATTTCGATTTGCAGTTTCACAACAACAGAAACAATCAGGATCTGCGCCGCATCGATCGTCTGGTTTCGCCGCGAGCGGGCGTGATCGTGAAGCCCGTTACGGCTCTTTCAATCTACGCAAACTATGCCGTGGCTTATCTGCCAAGTTCGGGGGATCAGTTTTCTTCCCTGACGACCATCACGCAACAGGTCAAACCGGAAAAGTTCACTAACTACGAACTCGGCGCCAAATGGGACCTGCGACGAAACCTGTCACTGACGACTGCGCTCTACCGGCAGGATCGCACGAACACGAGAGCTACCGATCCCAACGACCCCGCGCGCATTCTGCAAACCGGCAGCCAGCGAACGAATGGTTACGAACTCGGGCTGAATGGCAACATCACTTCGAAGTGGAGTGTGGCGGGCGGTTATGCC